>CAXTUT010000027.1:0-16236 GCA_964247465.1 uncultured Caulobacteraceae bacterium
CGCGTGGCGCGCGCACGCATCCAGGGCGCAGCCGCCAGATGCGAGGGCGAGGGCGCGTCAGTCATGGTCGGGCCGGCCGCGCCCGGACTTCACCACAGCCCGGCGCGTCTTGCCGTCCAGACGGCGCACCTTGGACGCCAGGGTCGGACGGGTGGCGCGACGCGGCTTGGGCCGCACCGCCGCCTGGCGGATCAGCGCGACCAGCCGCTCCAGCGCCTCGCGCCGGTTCGCCTCCTGGGTGCGGTGCGTCTGCGCCAGGATCACCACCACGCCCTCGCCCGTCAGCCGCGCCCCGGCCAGCCGCTGCAGCCGCACGCTGACATCGTCGGGCAGCGAGGGCGAGCGGCGCGCGTCGAAGCGCAGCTCCACCGCGGTGGAGACCTTGTTGACGTTCTGGCCACCGGGACCGGCCGCGCGCACGAAGCGCAGCGCGATCTCGTCCTCCTCGATGGCCAGCGCTTCGGTGATGGGCAACGGCGCCATGGGGCGCACGATAGCCGCCGCCGGCCGCGGGCGCGAGGATGTGGTAGGCTGGCCCCATGCTCGACGACGCCCTGCCGCCCGCTGTCGCGGCGCTGAAGACCCTGGTGGGACCGGACGGATGGTCCGACGACGCCGACCGGATCGCGCCCAAGCTGCGCGAGTGGCGCGACCGCTGGCGCGGCGCCACGCCGCTGCTGCTGCTGCCCCGAACGGTGCAGGACATCTGCGCCATCGTGCGCCACTGCGCCGAGGGCCGGATCGCCCTGACGCTCCAGGGCGGCAACACGGGCCTGGTCGGCGGCCAGATCCCTGCGGGCGAGGTGCTGCTGTCCACCGAGCGGCTGCGCACTATCCGCGAGGTCTCTGCGGTGGACGACGTGCTGGTGGCCGAGGCGGGTGTCCCGCTCGCCACCGTACACGAGGCGGCGCTGCAGGCCGGCCGGTTCTTTCCGCTCAGCCTGGCGTCGCAGGGCAGCGCCACGATCGGGGGGCTGGCCTCCACCAACGCCGGGGGCACCGCGGTGCTGCGCTATGGGACGCTGCGCGATCTGGCGCTGGGGGTGGAGGCGGTGCTGCCGGACGGTTCGGTGTTCGCCGGGCTCAAGCGCCTGCGCAAGGACAACACCGGCTATGACCTCAAGCAGCTGCTGATCGGGGCGGAGGGGACGCTGGGCGTCATCACCGCCGTGGCGCTGAAGCTGTTCCCCATCCTGCGCTCGCGCGCGGTGGCCATCGTGGGCCTGGCGACGCCCGACGATGCGCTGCGCCTGCTCGCCCGCGCCAAGGAGCAGAGCGGCGGCGCGCTGGAGGCGTTCGAGCTGATCAGCCGGCGCGGCGTGGAGCTGGCGGTCGCCAACATCCCCGACGTGCGCGATCCGCTGGACCGCGCCTATCCCTGGATCGCGCTGGTGGAGATCGCCAGCAGCGAGGGCGGCCACGCGGAGGCGGCCATGGAGCGGCTGCTGTCCATGAGCCTGGACGACGCAGTGATCGCCGACGCGGTGCTGGCCCAGACCGGCGCCCAGGCCCTGGCCTTCTGGCGGCTGCGCGAGGAGCAGTCCGCCGCCCAGAAGCCCGAAGGCGTCACCTGGAAGCACGACGTGTCGGTCCCGCTCTCCTGCGTCCCGGCGTTCCTGGAACGGGCTGGCGCGGTGGCGCAGGCCATGGCGCCGGGCTGCCGCGTCGTCGCCTTCGGCCACATGGGCGACGGCAACATCCACTACGACGTGCTGCAGCCTCGGGGCGTAGACGGCGCAGCGCACGCCGCCATGCGCGACGCCGGCTCGCGGGCCATCCACGACATCGTGGCCGATCTCGGCGGCTCGATCTCGGCCGAGCACGGACTGGGCGCGATGAAGTCGACCGAGGCGCTGCGCTACAAGGACCCGAACGCGGTGGCGCTGATGCGAGGCGTGCGTGCGGCTTTCGACCCGCACCGCATCATGAACCCGCGGGTGCTGTTCTGAGGCCTGCAGCTCACGCCTGAACCTGTCATTCGGCCTTGGCTGCGTGCGCCGGCGTTAATCCGTGGCCCAGCTAATCCTTGGCCCGGCTCACCCCTGGCCGGTCAGCTCGCGGCCCAGCTTGGCGCTGTCGAAATAGGTGCGGAAGGCGGTGACCGTGTCGCCCACCTCAAGGACGCTGACGCCTTCGTAGTCGAAGGGCCGGCCCTTGGCCGAGCCCGTGCTGCGCCATTCCAAGGCGATCCGGCCGTCCCGCTCCAAGATGGTGGAGAACTCCGAACGGATGTCGTCGAAGCTATCGCGGTAGGCGCTCCAGAAGGCGGCCGCGCCTTGCTGGCCCTCGGTCTTCACCAGGGGGTTGGAGACGACGGCGTCCGGCGCGAACAGGGCGGCGAGGGCGTTCACGTCGCGCTCGCCCTCCAGCCGGTGCAGGGCGTCGATGAAGGTCTTTGCGTCTACGGTCATGGCCAGACAACCCGGGCCACAGACGCCTGTTCCCGCGCTAGTCGTCGAGCAGTTCGGTCGGCACGTCGTAGGCGTTCAGGGTGATGGAGACCAGGCTGTAGAGTCCTACGATCTGGATCAGCTCGTTGAGCGCCGGCTGGCCCATCTCCTCGCGCGCCGCATGGTAGGTGGGCGCGGCGAGCACGCCGCCGTCGAGCAGCGCCATGGCGACGTCGAAGGCCGTGGCCTCCTCGCGCGTCAGGTCGGAAGGACGCTGGCCGGCGCAGACCGCCGCCATCTTGTCGGCCGACAGCCCGTCGCGGCCGCCCACCGCGGCGTGGGCGTACATCTCATAGGCCGCCTTGTAGCGCGAGCCGACCGCCAGGATGGCGATCTGCTTCACCTCGTCGGACAGCCGGCCCATGGTGGACACTGCGTCCAGGAACACCCGCATCGCCTCGCCGACCTTGGGCTCCTGTATCCACACGCTCCAGGGACCCAGGAGCGCGCCGTCGTCGCCGAGGGTCTTGAAGGCGTTGAAGCCGGAGTCGATCTGGGTGCGGAACGCGTCGTAGAGCGGCTTCTGCTCCGCCGAAAGCTTGTCGGGCGGGATGAGGCGAAGGCGCATGGGTCGGGCTCCGGTGTGTCGCCGGCAAACGGGCCCAATCAGCCGGCGTTCCGCCCGCGGCTCGCTTCGCCCGCGCGCGACGTCGCCGCCGTCCGCCACCGCAAACCGGATCAGGCGAACAGGTGCGGGCGTCGCAGCTTCAGCGCCTGGACCAGAGCCAGCAGCTTCATGTCCTCGATGCGGCCCTCGTCCAGCGCGCGGGCGAGATCGGCGAGGGCGACCTCGCGCACCTTGATGTTCTCGTGCTCCTCCGCCAGGCCGCCGCCCTTGGCCACACGGTCGCCGGCGGCGTAGGGGGCCAGGAACAGGGTCATGCGTTCGGTCGAGATCCCGGGCGAAGGCCAGACCTCGGCCACGCGCTCCAGCTCGCCCAGCTTCACCCCCGCCTCCTCCATGGCCTCGCGTCGCGCCGCCGTTTCAGGCGTCTCGTCCCCGTCGACCATGCCGGCGATCGCCTCGCGCATCTTGCCGGTACGCCCGGCGTAGAGCACCGGCGGGCGGAACAGCTCCACCACGAGCGCGGTGCGGCGATCCGGGTCGTAGGCGAACACGACGGCGGCCGCGCCGTGCGCCTCGATCTGGCGCCAGACCACCGCGCCGTCGTCCAGCCGCACCTGCGCGCGCAGGAAGGTGGCCCAGCTGTCGTCCAGGACTTCGGTGCGCAGGATTTCGGCCAAGCGTCTTTCCTCCAGAAGCGGCGACCCCATTATGCAGCCCGTGACCGCCCCCGCACCAGAGCGCGCGAGACAGATCGGAGCGCCGCGCGCCGCCATAGCCGCCCGCGCCCGCGCGCTGGGGTTCGAGGCGATGGGCGTGGCCGACGCGGCGAGCCCCTGGGAGGCCGGCGTGCGTCTGCGGCAGTTCGTGGAAGCCGGGCGCCATGGCGAGATGGACTGGATGGAGACGACGCTTGAGCGCCGCGCCCATCCGAGCGCCCTGTGGCCGCAGGCGCGCTCGGCCGTCGTGCTCGGGCTGAACTACGGCCCGGACGGCGATCCTCGCGCGGCCCAGGCGCAAGGCTCGCGCGCCGCCATCTCCGTCTACGCCCAGGGCGACGACTACCACCCGCTCATCAAGGGCCGGCTGAAGACCCTGGCGGGCTGGATGAAGGCGAAGCTCGGCGGCGAGGTGAAGGTGTTCGTGGACACCGCGCCCCTGATGGAGAAGCCGTTGGCCCAGGCGGCGGGCCTGGGCTGGCAGGGCAAGCACACCAACCTGGTCAGCCGCGCCTTCGGCTCCTGGCTGTTCTTGGGCGTGATCCTGACCACGCTCGAGCTGACGCCTGACGCGCCGTCCAATGAGAGCTGCGGCTCCTGTCGCGCGTGCCTGGACGCCTGCCCCACCAACGCCTTCCCCGCGCCGTTCCAGCTCGATGCGCGGCGCTGCATCTCCTATCTGACCATCGAGCACGACGGTCCCATCCCGCTGGAGTTCAGGCCGGCGCTCGGCAATCGCATCTACGGCTGCGACGACTGCCTGGCCGCCTGCCCCTGGAACAAGTTCGCCCAGAGCGCGCAGGAGATGCGCGTGCAGGGGCGCGACACGCTGCGCGCGCCGGAACTGGGCGAGCTGGCGGCCCTGGACGAGGCGGCGTTCCGCGCCCTGTTCAGGAAGTCCCCCGTCCAGCGCATCGGCTGCGACCGCTTCGTTCGCAACGTGCTCTACGCCATCGGCAATTCCGCGGACCCGAGCCTGGCCCCGGCGGCGCAGGCGCGGCTCGAGGACGCGTCGCCCTGCGTGCGTGACGCCGCAGCCTGGGCGCTGGCGAGATTGGACGCCGCACAACTGGGCGCCGAGGGGGTGTGACAGCGCGACGGCATGGATAGTCTTGACACGGGACGAGGAGGCTCGCAGCGTCTTGAGCAATCTCGTTCGTCAAGTCGAAAGGTTCGGCGATGATCGCCATGACGCTCGCGGCCCTGACGATCGCCCTGCCCCAGGCGAGTGCGCCAGCCGTCGTGGACGCCGCAGGCTCCGCCATCGAACCGCAGGAGACTGCGCTCGTCCAGACGGCGAAGCCGCTGACCGCTGTGCAGGTCTACTCCGAAAAACCCGTCTGCCGCTCCATCGTCGTCACCGGCACGCGCTTCGCTCATCAGGAGTGTCACACCGCCTTCATCTGGAAGCAGATGGATCGCGACGGTAGCGACTATGCGAGCTACGTCCAAAACCATGCCAACAGCTTCTGCTTCAACGCCGCGCTGTGTTCGCATTAGGGTGATCGTCAGACCTGACTAGCAGGTCAAAAGGAGATTTGGCTTGATCATCGTCATGCTTTCAAGCCTTACGATAGCGATCGCCCAGTTCGCGGCGGCTCAGTCGACCGCTCCGGCGGTGGTCGACGCGACGCGCGCAGGTGGCGTCGCCCCGCAGACCGCGCTCGCCCAGACGGCGAAGCCGCTGACGGCGGTGCAGGCCTACTCCGAAAAACAGATCTGCCGGTCCATCGTGGTCACAGGCACGCGCTTCGCCCACAAGGAGTGCCACACCGCCCTGGAATGGGACCAACAGTCGCGCGATGGGAGCGACTATGCCAGATACATCCAGAACCGCGCTAACAGCTTCTGTATAGGCGTCTGTTGATACCTGTCTAAGTCGGTTACCCCTTCCGCACGACTTCCTGAAGGGCGGTGTTGATGCGGGACTGCCAGCCCGGACCGGTGGCGCGGAAGTGGTCCAGTACGGCGCGGTCGAGGCGCAGCGTAACCTGGGCCTTGGTGGGCGTGCGCTGGAGGCCGCGCACCCGGGCGGCGACGTGCGGCGCGAAGGCCAGCACCTCCGGCGGCAGAAGATGCTCCTGCGCCCTCGCTCGGGCGAAGGTCTCCTCCGTCCACTCCGGGTTGTCCGGGTCGGTCAGATCAGGCTCCGGCAAGGCGGCCATTCGCTCTTCAATCCGGCGGCGTTCCTCAGGCGACATAGCGGCTGAACTCCTTGCGGTGCGCGCGGCGCAGACTGAGCGCGCGGACGACGGCGCCTCGGTACGTAAACGCCAGACAGTGAGGCAAGCCGTCCAGCAGTCCAAAGGCTCGGTAACGCACCTCGGAATACGAGAACCGCAGGTCTTCCTCAACGTACAAGACTTCGAGCGTGCTCGCACGCGTGAGCGACACGCCGTGCTTGGCCACGTTTGCGGCGTCTGTGGCTGGATCGAACTCGATCTCCACGGCGTGGTGTAGCTACAATCCGATCGGCCCGCAAGACAGGCGCCGGCCCGTTCACCCGCCCTCGAACGCTCGCCTCGGCCCCACCGCCTCGTACAAGTCCGTGCGGCGGTCGCGGAAGAAGCCCCAGGCGGCGCGGTGGGTCTGCAGGAAGTCCAGGTCCACGGTGGCGGTCAGCACGCCCTGCTCCCCCCGTCCGAACTCTGCGATCAGGTCGCCGCGGTGGTCGGCGATGAAGGAGGAGCCGTAGAAGCTCTGGCCCGCTTCGCCGTTCGCGCCCGGTTCGGTCCCGATGCGGTTGGCGGCGACGACGGGGATGACGTTGGCCACCGCATGGCCCTGCATCACGCGCCGCCAGGGGTCGCGGGTGTCCAGGCTGGCGTCGTGCGGCTCCGAGCCGATGGCGGTGGGGTAGAGCAGCGCCTCGGCGCCCATCAGCGTCATGGCGCGCGCGGCCTCCGGATACCACTGGTCCCAGCAGATGCCCGTGCCGATGCGGCCGTGCCGGGTTTCCCAGACCTTGAAGCCCGTGTCGCCGGGGCGGAAGTAGTATTTCTCCTGGTAGCCCGGCCCATCGGGGATGTGGCTTTTCCTGTAGACGCCGAGCAGAGACCCGTCCGCATCGGCCATCACCAGGCTGTTGTAGTAGTGCGGCCCCTCGCGCTCGAAGATGGAGATGGGGATCGCGACGCCGAACTCCGCCGCAAGCGGCGCGAGCGCAGTGACGCAGGGATGCTCGCGCCACGGATAGGCGGTGGCGAACCAGCGCTCCTCCTGCGTCACGCAGAAGTAGGGGCCCTGGAACAGCTCCGACGGCAGGATCACCTGGGCGCCCCTGGACGCCGCCTCGCGCACGAGGTCTGCGGTGGCGGCGATGTTGGCGGCCATGTCCAGGCCATAGGCGGTCTGCAGGACGCCGAGCGTCAGGGTCCGCGGGGCCATCAGGCGGGCTCCTGCTGGGTGATGCAATGGAAGGAGCCGCCGCCGCTCAGCAGCGCGCGCGACGACAGGCCGATCACCGCGCGCTCCGGGAACAGGGCGGCCAGGGCGTCGAGCGCCAGGGGGCTCGCGCGGTCCTCGTAGAGCGGCATGACCACCGCCTCGTTGGCGATGACGAAGTTCATGTGGCTGGCGGGGACCACGTCGCCGTCGGCGTCCAGGATGCGGCCGGGAGAGGGCAGGCGCACGACCTGCACCTCCACCCCACGCGCGTCGGTGGTGCTGGCCAGGCACGCCGCCGCCTCGCCGTAGACCGAGGTGTTGGGATCGTCGCGGCCGAAGCCGACGGGACAGGCGACCACGCCCGGGGCCACGAAGCGGGCGAGGTTGTCCACATGGCCGTCGGTATGGTCGTTGGCCAGGCCCTCACCCAGCCATAGCACCTTGCGTGCGCCGAGCGCGCCGGCCAGCGCCGCCTCGGCCGACGCCTGGGTCCAACCGCGGTTCCGGTTGGGGTTGGTCAGGCACTGGCGGGTGGTGACCAGCGTGGCGAGACCGTCGGCGTCGACGGCGCCGCCCTCCAGCACGAAGTCGTGCTCCACCCGCGGCGAACCGGCGGCGGCGGCGATCTGTTCGGCCACCAGCTCGTCGTCGTCCAGCACGTACTTGCCGCCCCAGCCGTTGAAGCGAAACGCCTCCGCGGTGGTCTCCTCGCCGCGCTTGACGAAGATCGGTCCGGTGTCGCGCAGCCACACGTCGCCGAACTGGCCGCGCACGATCTCCAGGCCGCCGACGCCTTCGAGCAGCGCCCGCGCCGCCGCCTCCGCCGCGTCGCCGCGCACCAGCAGCCGCACGCGCTCCGCCCCGGGCCCGGCCAGGGCGCGGGCCAGGGCCGCGACCTCCGCCTGGGCCGCCGCGAGGTCCTCGGCCCAGAGCGCCTCATGGCTGGGAAAGCCCACCCACATGGCGCGGTGGGGAGACCATTCGGCGGGCTGGACGAGACTCATGGCGGGTCAGGGCTCGAATGCGCGGGCGCACGGGCCCGGCGGCGGGCCTGAGTGGGACCAAGGTGCGCAAGCGTCAAGCGGCGACCTTCTCAAAGAAGAAGGGCGGCCCGAAGGCCGCCCGAGACAGAGCAGAGGACGGGTCGGGTCAGAAGGCGGCGCGCAGGGTGACCGTCGCGTAGCGCGGGGCGCCGATGTAGAAGAAAGGGCCTGACGTGGAGCTGGGCGCGGCGATCTGCGCGCCGTTGACGCCCGCATACCCGTTGGCGTTGACCGCCGTGCTGATCCGGCCAAGATAGAAGCGATTGAAAACGTTGGATACGTTCACCTGAATGTACGAACCGGTGTATCCAAGTATGTTTAAGGCATAGCGAGCATCGAAATCCCACACTGCAAAGCCCGGCGTTTTGTCGTCATTGATGTCTGTGGTGTATCGGTAGCTTGTATACTTGCTCTGAAGGCCGACGCTGATCGGGCCTACCTCATATTGAACACGTCCAGCCAAGGTGTATTCGGGCGTATCGACCAACTGCTTGTCGTTAGTGGGAACGCCGAAGGTGGAGCCGTTCAACACGCCGACCTCGTTGCCTACGACCCGACTATGATTCCAGGACGCCGATCCATAAAGGACCAGACCGTCGAACACGCGCTTACCCAGTTCCGAATCGATCCCGTAGATGTCGACCTTGCCGATGTTGCGGTCGATACTGGTCGTGGGGTCGGCCGGATCGAAGGACTGAAGCACGCGATTGCGATAGATCTCATAAAAATAGTTCAGTGAGCCGGTCCAGGTAGGATCCTGATAGCGGTAGCCCAAGCCGTACTCGTCGGCCGTCTGGGGCTTAACCAGTTCGGTGGCGCTGGTGTAGAGGTCATCCGTCTTGGGCGCCGAGAAGCTTTCCGCATAGGTTATGTAGAGCAGGTTGTGGTCGAGCACACGGTAGGTGGCGCCCACATTGGGCAGGGGCTTGTTGAAACTGAAGCGCTGAGTGAAGGGCACGCGCAGGTTCACCGTGTCGGTGAGCTTGTTGTAGGTCGGCGTGACGCCCAGCAGCTTGCCGATCGCCGCGGCGTTGACGGCTTCCGCAGAGCCCCCATTGGCTTGCGCCGCATTGATGAGGGATTGCACCGCGGTCGGCGACACGTCGTTACAGTAGGCGCTGGAGCCGTTATACGTGTAGCAATATTGGTTTAGGTGACGAACGAAGAACGGGTCCCGAACGCCGAGGTTGACGTGAAGATTGTCGTTTAGATATTTCCCGATGTAGTTGAAGGCGAACTGGTTCAGCGTGGCGATGGAATAGCGGTCGCGGGTGCGCAGCGGCGTACCGTCGGCGCTGAGGATGGTCGGGCCGTAGCCGTCGGTGCCGCCGAACACGTTGGCGGGCACGCCGCCATAGATGTAAGTCTCAGGCCCGGTCTGGCGGTGGCGGCCATAATCCAGCGAATAGGTGAACTGGAAGTGGTCGTGATGGTCGGGGTCCCACAGCAGGGACGTATTGGCGCCCCCACGATGGGTCTTGGTGTCGCTCGGCGCATAGAGCAGCACCGTATCGAGCGCGTCGCCGTCGTGGTTCAGGTCCACGCCCGCGCCTGTCGTCTTGTTGATCAGGCGCGGGTCTTTTTCCGAAACGCTGCTCGTGCCGCCGCCATTGGCGAAGATATACTGGAAGTAGGGATCGAACGTTAGATGGAAGCCGTGCTTCAGGTCGATCAGGGACTGGCCGCGGATGAAGCCGGCGTCGGTCGGGTTAGGATGCAGCAGATAGTAGCTCGCATCGGTCGAGCCGTATTGGGTGTTCGTCGGCACCGTATCTACTACGTTTGTCTTGGCCGTCGGATTGAAGTACAGTTGATTGTAGTCCGCCTTGGGGCCGTACAGGGCAAGCTCCTGCCGATTGAAGCTAAAGTAGAAGTCCGGCCGGTCTTCCACGTAGGTGGCGGAAACCTTCATGAAGCTATCGGGCCCGAACCAGCTCAGCGGCTGGTAGATGCCGCCGTCCGCGCCCATGCGGCCGAGCGTGCCGGAGCCGCGGTACTTGTCGGAGTCCTGATAGTTGTAGGACAGGTAGGCGCGGGTGCCCAATGGTCCGATCGTGCCGGTGTTGGCCTGGGCGAACAGGCGCTGGAAGTTGTAGGACCCCGCCGAGGCTTGGGCGATCACGCCCG
The DNA here is from genome assembly GCA_964247465.1 of uncultured Caulobacteraceae bacterium. Classification (GTDB taxonomy): domain Bacteria; phylum Pseudomonadota; class Alphaproteobacteria; order Caulobacterales; family Caulobacteraceae; genus CAHJWH01. Next base: position 10,292 of record CAXTUT010000027.1, read on the forward strand.
CCGTGGTCGGCGGCGTGATGGAGACGATATTGACCGTGCCAGCGGTTGCGGCGGCCGAAGGGCTGTCCACGTCGGTAGCGCCCAGGTTGACCGAGATGTGATCGGTGACCTCTGCGATCAGGTACTCGCCGGGAAAGACGGCGTAGTTGCCGGTGTCGTTCAGCGGCGCGCCGTCCAGCGTCAAGGAGACCAGGTCGCTGGTCTGGCCGTGAATGCGCAGGTCGCCGGCGCTGAGGCCCGTGGGGTCCTCGGTGACGAAGCTCACACCGGGGATCAGGTTGATGAGCTGGGCTGCGTTTTCGCCGGGCGCCTGGCGGGCGAAGAAGGCCTGGGTGACGATGGACTCGTCCTTGGCGTCCTGAACCTGGCTGATCACGCCGTCCAGGTTCTTGATCTGGCGGCTGCCCGTGACCACCACCTCGTTCAGCTGGGTGGCGGTGCTCTGGGCGTAGGCGGCCTGCATCCAGGCGAGCGCCAGGGTCGACGTCGCCGCGCCGGCGACGAGGCGTTTAATCGTACGCATAACGGAACCCTTCGAGTTGCGTTGCGCGCTGCGGTCCCCCCGCCCGCGCTTCGTTCGGAGTTCGCCGTATAGGGCCGCTTTTCGAAGCCTGCGTGACGAGGATACGACACGGTCGTGACAAGCTCGGCGCCGGCCCGTCACGTTTGTCGCACCTCGCAGCGGTTTGCGCATCGGCCGGCGGCTGCGCTTGCCGCAGGGTCGCGCCGCCCGCTAGAGCCTTGGCCGGCGTGAGGCGAGTGGATTGACGACGACCTTATCTGAGATGGGCCAAGGCCGCGGCCGCGCCTGGACGTGGACGCTCGTTCTGGTCGGGTTGCTGGCGCTGGTGCGCGTGACGGGACTGATGCTCAGCCCGGTAGAGCTGTATCCCGAGGAGGCGCAGTATTGGCTGTGGTCGCGCCACCTGGCGTTCGGCTACTTCTCCAAGCCGCCCATGGTCGCCTGGGCGATCGCGGCCACCACCCAGTTCGGCGGCGGCGAGGGGTTCGTGCGGCTGGCGGCGCCGCTGGCCCACGCGGTGGCCGCCCTGGCCCTCGCCCGCGCCGGACGGCGGCTGTACGGCGGCTGGACGGGGTTCTGGGCCGCTGTCCTCTACAGCCTGGCGCCGGGCGTCCAGCTCTCGGCCGCCGTGATCGCCACCGACTCGCTGGTGATGGCGTGCTCGGCGCTGGCGGTGTGGAGTTATGCGGGCTGGCTGACCAGCGAGGACGCCCGTGCAAGGCTGGGGTTCGCCGCCGGCCTAGGCGTGGCGCTTGGGCTGGGGGCCTTGGCCAAGTACGCGATCCTCTACATCGCGCTCGGCGTGCTGCTGCACGCGGCGTTGTCGGCGCCGACGCGCCGGCGTTGGCGACCCGGCGAGATCGCAGGGACCGTAGGGCTCGCCCTGCTCGTGGCGTCGCCGAACCTGGCGTGGAACGCGGCGCACGGATTTCAGACCGTGGCCCACACCGCCCATGACGCGGCGCTCTCCAAGGCCGCCACCGCGCCGAACGCGGCGCCGAAGGCGCGGCTGAACCTGCTCGATTCGCGCACCGAGCCCGGCTTCCTGATCTCGCAACTCGGCGTGTTCGGGCCCATACCGTTCGCCGTGCTGCTGGTCGGCGCGGCGCTGGCCGTGCGCCGCAAGGGACCCGCGGCGGACGGCGCCCTGGGCGCGCTCGCCGCCCCGGCGCTGATCCTCATCCTGCTGGAGTCGCTGCTGGCGCGAGCCAACGCCAACTGGGCGGCGGTGGCCTATGTCCCGGCGTCGCTGCTGGTGGCGGCGTGGCTGCTGCGCTGGCGGGCGAGGCTTTGGCTCGGTCTGGCGGTGGCGAGCGGGGTCGCCACGCTCGCGGTGTTCCTGGCGGCGGGCACCTCCCAGGCGCTGGCCGACAGGCTGGGCTTCGCCAACAGCTTCAAGCGCGCCCGCGGCTGGGAGGCGGTGGACCGCCTGGTGACCGGCGAGGCGCGCGCGCTCGGTCCCGCCAGCCTGTCGGCGATCGCGGTGGACGACCGCTTCACCTTCAACGCGCTGAACTATTACGGCCGCAACGGCTGGCCGGTCGGCGCGCCGCCGCTGACCGACTGGGTGCGGGAGAACCACCCGGGCAACGAGGCGGAGACGACCTCGCCGCTCACCGACGGCCGACGCGTATTGTTCGTGGACATCGGCTCGGACCATCCAGGTCCCTACCGCGCCGAGGCGATGCGGGACTTCCAGGCCGTACGCCCGCTCGGCGCCTGGAAGGTCTGGACCGACCCGCGCCACTACCGACAGGTCGAGATGTTCCTGGGCGAGGACTACCGCCGCCGGCCGCGCGACCCCAGGACGGGCCTGCCCGTACCGGCGTGACGCCTCGCGCCTACCGGGCTGCGGCCTTGGCCAGCTGGGCGCGCAGCGCCGCCTCCACGCTGGCCGCCGAGCAGGGCTTGCTGAGCCGCACCTGATCCTTCAGCGGCTCGGGGATGTTGGGCAGGTCGGCGTAGCCGGTGCAGAACACCATCGGCACCCCCAGGTGGCGAAGCTTCTCGGCGACGGGGAAGATCATCTCGCCGCGTACGTTCACGTCGAGCACCGCGGCGTCCACTTCAGCCGACTCCAGCGCCTCCAGCGCGTGGATGACGCGAGAGAAGGGGCCGATGACGTGACATCCCAAATCCTCCAGCGTCGCTTCCATCTCGGCGGCGATCAGCACTTCGTCCTCGACCACGAGGACCTTCAGACCATCGAGTTGCGTCATGAACTGCGAGATCCCCGCGCCTTCTCGAAATGCCGCCGGCGCCGGACCAGGGCATGACCATGGCCTTCGCCCGCAAAGCAACGATGCTTTGCTGGAAGATACGCTCATCCGCCCAGATGGACGCGGCTCTGGATCATGCTGAGCGCCAGCCGCTCCGTAGCCGAGCCGCCGAAGTCGGCCCCCCCGGCGTTGCAGACCGCGATCACCGCGAGGTCCTTGGCGGGTCCGACCTGAACGTTGGTCGACCAGTAGCCGCTGGAGGTGGAGGCCGAGAGCACCGGGCCCCCCGCCCAGCTCCGCTCCGCCACGCGCAGCCAGCCGAGCGCCGGGCCGGACGGCTCGCCGCTGATCGGGGTGACCAGGTGGGCGATGGTCTTGGGATCGGCGTAGTCGCCGCCGCCGGTCAGGAACAGCCGCACGAAGCGGGCGTAGTCGGCCAGCGACAGGTGCACGCGGCTGGCGGGTCCGAACACCGGCGGATCGTCGGCCTCCGCCGCCGGGTTGACCTGGATCGTATGGGTGGCGTCCAGGCGCGCGTGGCCCCAGGGCTCCGGCCCCGTGGGCGCGCCGAAGCCGGCGCTGTCCAGGCCCAGCGGGCTGAACAGCTCCGAGGCGATGCACGCCTCCCACGTCAGCTTGCTCGCCCGCTCGATCGCCGCGCCGACCACGACGTAGCCCGCGTTGGAGAAGGCGTACTCGCCGCGCCGCCCGACCGGGGGCGCGACCAGCACCGCCTTGGCGAAGGCCTGGCGCTGGACGCTGAGCGGGCGGGTGTCGGTCAGCCACTTGTGCAGCGCCTCGGGCGTGGCGAAGGGCGCGTCGCTGGCGCCTGCCACATGCGCCATCAGCTCGTCCACGGCGACGCCGCGCCAGCCGTCGTCGATGGCGACGTCGGGGAACAGCGCCTCCAGCTTGGCGCCCCAGCGCGTCTTGCCGAACTCCGCCAGCCGCCCGTACAGCAGCGCGGTCATGGCCTGGGTGTTGGAGCCGATCAGCCACAGGTCGTCGGGCTGCACCCCCACGTGCTGGCCGCTCCTGCGCCGCCCTTGCACCTCCAGCGCGGGCTCGCCCTTGGCGGTCAGGATCGCGCCGCCGAGCGCGGGCGTGCGGCTCTGGTCCAGCAGCGCCGGCAGGGTGATGCGCGGCAGCACACGTTGGCCGAGCTGGGCGATGCCGGCGGTGGCGACGCCGATCAGGAGCTCGCGCCGGTCGAACATCAGGCCCGCCGCCGGCCGCGCAGGAAGCCGTCGAGCAGATCCAGGACGCGCCGGTTGTGCTCCGGCAGCCCCACGGTGATGCGCAGGCCGTCGGGAACGCCGTAGCCCGTCAGGCCGCGCAGCAGCACGCCCTGCGCCGCCAGCGCCGCCTCCGCCCCGGCCGCCGTGCGCCCCGGCTCCGCGGGGAAGCGGGCCAGGGTGAAGTTGGCCTGTGACGGCACGGTGATAAGCCCCAGCGCCTCCAGCCCCTCTGCCAGCCTGGGCCGCTCCTCGCGGATCAGCGCGCGGGAACGGCGCAGGAAATCGTCGTCGCCGAGCGCCGCCAGGGCCGCCGCCTGGGCCGGCAGGTTGACGTTGAAGGGCGCGCGGATGCGATCCAGCGCGTCGATCACCGCCGCCGGCGCATAGCCCCAGCCGACCCGCAGGGCCGCCAGGCCGTAGCCCTTGGAAAAGGTGCGCGTGGCCATGACGTTGGCGGACCCGCGCGCCAGCTGCAGTCCGTCGCACCAGTCGCCGTCATCCACGAACTCGGCGTAGGCGCCGTCCAGACACAGGATCGCAGTCGGCGGCAGCGCCTTCTGCAGGCGGGCGATCTCCGCGCGGGTGTTCCAGGTCCCGGTCGGGTTGGCGGGGTTGGCGACGAACACGACCCGGGTTCGCGCGTCCACCTGGCGCAGCACCTCGTCCACGTCGAGCTTGAACTGCGGCTCGGGGGCGAAGCGCACCTGGGCCTGGGCCGCGCGCGCCGCGATGCGGTAGGCGAGGAAGCCGTACTGACCCTGCACCACGTTGTCGCCCGGCTCGCAGTAGACCTGGCACAGCAGGGTGAACAGCTCGTCGGATCCGCAGCCGAAGATCAGCCGATCCGGCTCCAGGGCGTACTTGGCCGCCACCGCGGCCCGCAGGGCCTCGCAGCGCCCGTCGGGGTAAAGGTGCAGGCGGTCGGCGGCGCCCAGATAGGCGTCACGCGCGGCGGAGCTGCAGCCTAGGATGTTCTCGTTGGACGACAGCTTCAGCGGATGGGAGAAGCCCTCCGCCTTGGCCTTGCCGCCGACGTAAGGCGCGATATCCAGGATGCCGGCCTTGGGCCGGGGCCGCGCCGGGGACACGATGTCCAGGGTCTCGCTCATCAAGTGGAGTTCCGGCGCCCGACTGGCGCTACGGGCAGATAGCGCGCCAAGCGGAGCGGCTTCAAGGCGCACCGCGACGGGCGTCGGCCGCGAAAGCCCCAGGAGGGTCAAAGGTGACGGCGAGCAGGGTTCGGTGGGGCGAGGGCGTGGGCGCCGATGTGCGCTGGGTGTTCGGCTACGGCTCGCTGATGTGGCGGCCGGAGTTCATCTTCCAGGCGCGCGAGACGGGTCGGCTGGAGGGGCTGGCGCGCGCCTTCTGCATCTACTCCGTCCACCACCGCGGGACCACGCAGCGCCCGGGCCTGGTGCTGGGCCTTGCGCCGGGCGCGGGCGTGCGCGGCGTCGCCTACCGGGTGGACGACGCCCATTGGGCGCAGACCTACGCCTATCTGCTGGAACGCGAGCAGCCGACCGAGACCTATGTGGAGGCCACCGCGCCCGTGCGCCTGGACGACGGCCGCACGGTGTGGGCGCTGGTCTTCCTGTCGGACCCCGACCATCCGCAGTGGGCCGGCGACCTCAGCCTGGAGCGTCAGGCGGCGCTGATCGCCGGCGCGCAAGGCTTGTCGGGGCGAAACGTCGACTATCTGCGCGACCTCGTCGCGCACCTGCGCCAGGCGGGTGAGGTGGACGCCGGCCTGGAGGCTTTGCTGGCGCGGGTGGAGGCGCTGGAGGATTAGGATGGGACCACCCTGGCCCCTTTGCAGTCTACTGGACAGGAAAGCGCCTCGCCTCAGGGCCAGCAGGATAGATGGTGGATGTCGCCCCGGCTAACCTTGGCGATGCTCCCTCCTTTGGGGGAGCTGTCCGCGAAGTGGACTGAGGGGGCTTCAGCTCGGAACCGGCGGCGCAGCCC
>CAXTUT010000028.1:0-16182 GCA_964247465.1 uncultured Caulobacteraceae bacterium
GTCGGGCGTGGAGGCGAGGATCTCGCCGATGCGGTGCATGGCGCCAGCGGTCTTCTGCACCTCGCTCCACACCTCCTGCAGCGCGTTGATGGCGCTGGCGGCGAGCACGGCGAGGAAGATGAACTGGGTCAGGCCGCCGGCCGACAGATGGTGGGCGCGCACCGAATTGGCCCCGAGCCACAGCACGCCCACGATGCTGCCGAAGACGAAGGTCATCACCGCCACCGTCAGCATCCCGCGCGCGGCCAGTCGGGCCACGGACGCGGAGAAGGCCGTCTCCACCGCCTCGCCGAAGGCGCGGCCGGCCCGAGCCTCGCGCCCGAAGGCCTGCACGGTCTCCAGCTGGTCCAGCGTCTCGCCGGCGTAGCCCACGGCGTCGGCGAAGCGGTCCTGCGCCTTGGTGGACAGGGTGCGTACCCGGCGGCCGAACAGGATCAGCGGCACGAGCACGGCGGGCACCACCAGCAGCACCGCCAGCGTCAGCTTCACGCTGATCACCGTCATCATGACGACGGCGCCCAGCATCACCAGGGTGTTGCGCAGCGCGACCGAGGTGTTGATCCCCACCATCGTCTCCACGATGGCGGTGTCGGTGGTCAGCCGCGACAGCACCTCGCCGGTGCGCATGTGGAGGAAGTAGGCCGGGTCCAGCCCGAGCACATGGGCGTAGATGCGCTGGCGCAGGTCCGCCACCACCCGCTCGCCCAGGCGGTTGACGAAGTAGAAGCGCGACCCGCTGGCCACCGCCAGGACGAAGGCGACGCCGAGCCCGCCCAGGAAGTAGAGGTTCAGCGTGGCGCCGGTCTCGCTGGTGAAGCCGTGGTCGATGACCAGCCGCGCCGCGACGCTCAGGCTGAGGGTCGCGGTGGTCGACAGCAGCAGGAACAGCAGCGCCGCGGCCGCGACGCCGCGATGGGCGATGATGTAGGGGGCGAGCCCGCGCAGGGGCCGCAGGTCGCGCGAGCGGCCCCGCTTCGCCTCCGCGTTCAGCATGCTCGCCGCAAGCGCCTTACCCGGGCTGGGCCGGCCGGCGACGGGGTCTGCGGGGGCGGGAAGGGCCGCTTCGGTCATCGGAGGTCCTTGCGGGCCCTTGTGAGGCGCGCCGCTTGTGTTGTATGCCTCTCGGCTTGCCAGCCCGCCGTTTCCGGCGGGCTTCGCCGTTCTCACGCCTCACGTCGGTATCAGCCCGCATGAAACAAGACATTCACCCGGACTATCACTTCATCAATGTGACGCTGACCGACGGGTCCACCTACCGTACGCGTTCCACCTACGGCAAGGAGGGCGCGAACCTTGCGCTTGATATCGACCCTCGCACCCATCCTGCGTGGACCGGCGGGACCTCGACCCTGCTCGACCGCGCCGGCCGCGTCTCGCGCTTCTCCGCCAAGTTCGGGGGCTTCCTCAAGAAGTAGGGCGACGCCGCCGTTCTCTGTCTGAAGGCACGCGCTGACGGCGCGGCGCTCTCAATCCAAGGACGCTTACGATCGAGACGTTTGGCCCGTCCGGCGAAGGTGCGCGGTCAGGGTATTCTCCATCAGGCAGGCGATGGTCATCGGACCGACCCCGCCGGGGACCGGCGTCAAGGCGCCGGCGACCTGCAGCGCTTCGTCGAACGCCACATCGCCCGCCACCTTGGTCTTGCCGTCCAACTGGACCACGCGGGTGGTGCCGACATCGATGACGACGGCTCGCGGCTTGATCCAGTCGCCGCGCACCAGGCCCGGTTTGCCCACGGCGCTGACCAGGATGTCGGCGCCGCGACAGATGAACTGGGTGTCGCGCGTGTGGATGTGGGCCTGGGTCACGGTGGCGTGCTCGGCCAGCAACAGGGCGGCGACCGGCTTGCCGACGATGTTCGAGTTGCCGATCACCACCGCGTGGCTGCCGACCAGATCGGGCACGACCGAGCGGATCAGCCGCATGCAGCCCAGCGGCGTGCACGGGATGAGGCCCTCTCCCCCCTGTGACAGCAGGCCCGCGTTGATGGCGTGAAGACCGTCCACGTCCTTGTCGGGGTCCACGGCGGCCATGACCCTGAGCGTGTTGACGTGTAGGGGGAGCGGAAGCTGGACCAGGATGCCGTCGATCTCGTCACGGCGGTTCAGCTCGGCCACGATGGCGAGAACCTCGGCTTCGGACACAGTGGCGTCCAATAGCCGCACGTCGGCGTGGAAACCGAGCTCCTCAGCCCGCTTGGCCTTGGCCTTGACGTAGATGTGGCTGGCTGGATCGTCTCCCGCGAGCACCACAGCGAGGCCGGGTGGTCGATCGAGGCCTTCGCACCGACGCAAGACGCCGCTCAGCACCTCACGCGCAATACGCCGGCCGTCGATGATCTCAGCCGTCATCGGCGCGCCTCGAACCGGTGATCCGCCGAACGCCCCACGCCCCGGCCTGTGACCGTCGCACCTCCCATGTCAGCAAACCCCGCAACGTAAAAACAATGACTTAAATCCAGATGCGACGACCACCCGGGCGCTTGTGTAGCAGTTCCACCTTGTGATCAAGCGACGCTGGCGGAGCTGCCCGATATGTCTCCGCCCCGATGGCGGAGGCTCTTCGGCTTGGTCACATGGGGTTCCTTAATCCCTTCGACCTTGCTAGGCCCAGGCTCGTGGGACGCTGCAGGTAAAGATGCTGATCGAGACGTTCGACATCGAAGGGCCGCTGCTTCTGAAGCCACAAAAGCATGGCGACGCGCGGGGCTTCTTCTCCGAGGTGTTCCGCCAGGACCAGTTCGACGCGACGGCGGGACCGACCGTTTTCGTGCAGGACAACCACTCGCGCTCGCAGGCCAGAGGTGTGATCCGCGGCCTGCACTACCAGGCTCCGCCCTTCGCCCAGGGCAAGCTGGTGCGCGTGACGCGCGGCGCGGTCTTTGACGTGGCGGTGGACGTCCGACGGGGCTCGCCGACTTTCGGCCGTCACATCGGGGCAGAACTGAGTGAGGATAACTGGGCCCAGCTGTGGGTGCCTCCCGGGTTCCTTCATGGCTTCTGCACCCTGAGCGAGGATGTCGAGTTCTTGTATAAGGTGACGGCCTATTACAGCCCTGAGCACGACGGCGCTGTGGCGTTCGACGATCCCCAGATAGGAATTAATTGGCCGCTTAAAGGTCGGGAGCCACTGGTTTCGGACAAAGACCGCAAGGCCCCACGTCTCGTCGACATGGCCGCGCTATTCTAAACCCGGAGTCTCTTGTGCGTTTACTGGTGACCGGGCGTCATGGCCAAGTGGCCCAAGCCGTGCTTCAGCTCAGCGGCGAGCAGGGCATGGACGTCATCGCGCTCGGTCGCCCGGAGTTCGACCTGGAACGCCCGGAAGTCCTGGCGGAGCAGTTGGTGGCGTCGCGCCCCGATGTGGTGGTCAGCGCCGCCGCCTACACTGCGGTCGATCTTGCCGAGAGCGAGCCGACACGGGCGCATGTGATCAACGCCGTCGCCCCAGGGGTGATCGCCGCTGCGGCGGCCGCTGCGGGCGCGCCGATCATACACTTGTCCACCGACTACGTTTTCGACGGAGCCAAGTCTTCGCCGTACGTGGAGACCGACCTGACAGGGCCTCTGACCGTTTATGGCGCGACCAAGCTTGCCGGTGAGGACGCGGTAGCCTCAATGAACCCTCGTCATGTGATCTTGCGCACCGCCTGGGTCTACGCCCCGACCGGCAAGAACTTCGTGCGCACGATGCTGAGGCTCGCCGAAACGCGGGAAGACTTAGGCGTGGTGGCCGACCAGCATGGCTGCCCCAGCTATGCGCCCGATATCGCCGCAGCCGTGCTGCGAGTCGCCTGCATCTTGGCGCGAGGCGAAGGCGAGCAAGGCGTCTACCATATGGCGGGCTCTGAGAGCGCGAGCTGGGCGGATTTCGCCGTAGGCATACTTGAACGCTCGCAGGCCCGCGGCGGCCCATGCGCCCGGGTCAAACCGATCACCACGGCCGAGTACCCGACGCCAGCGCCACGTCCCATGAATTCGAGGCTCGACTGTTCAAGGATGAGAAGAGTGTTTGGCGTGGAGCTGGCGGGCTGGCGCGAGGCGCTGGATCGCTGCCTCGACGCGCTGGAGATCCAGAGTGCGGAAGTGAAGGCGTCATGAGAGGCATCATCCTGGCGGGAGGCAGCGGAACGCGCCTGCACCCCATGACCTTCGGCGTGTCCAAGCAGATGTTGCCTGTCTACGACCGCCCCATGATCTACTTTCCGCTGGCCACCCTGATGCAGGCCGGTATCCGTGAGGTGCTGATCATCTCCACGCCTGTCGACCTGCCGATCTTCCAGCGGCTGCTTGGCGACGGCGCGCGCTGGGGGATCAGCCTCTCCTACGCCGAGCAGCCGAGCCCGGATGGACTGGCTCAAGCTTACCACATCGGCGCGGACTTCGTGCGCGGCGGCCCCTCGGCGCTGATCCTGGGCGACAACATCTTTCACGGCGCGGGCTTGACCGGGCTGATGCGCGAGGCTCGCGGCCGCGCCAGGGGCGCAAGCGTCTTCGGCTATCGCGTCGCGGACCCGCAACGTTTCGGCGTTGTGGAGTTCGACCCGCAGGGCCGGGCTCTCTCCATCGAGGAAAAGCCGGCACACCCCAAGTCGCACTGGGCTGTGACGGGCCTCTATTTCTACGACGAGGCGGTGGTCGACATCGCCGCCAACGTGCGCCCCTCTGCGCGGGGTGAGCTTGAGATCACCGACGTCAACCGCGCCTACCTGGAACGGGGCGAGATGAACGTGGCGCGCATGGGCAGAGGCATGGCCTGGCTGGACAGCGGTACGCCCGACAGCCTGATCGAGGCCGCCAGCTACGTGCGGGCGCTGGAAAACCGGCAGGGCGAACGCATCTCCTGCCCGGAGGTCATCGCCTTTGAAAACGGCTACATCACTGCCGAGGAATTGACCGTGCTCGGCCGCGCCCTCGGCAAGAGCGGCTACGGCCAGTATCTGATCCGAGTGGCCGAGGAGAATCCCGTTTGAGCTCGGTTCGGCACGCCATGGCTGGCGAGTTCCAAGCCGAAGATCGCGTGCTTGTCACCGGCGGCGCGGGCTTCATAGGCTCCGCCGTCGTGCGGCGCCTGATCAACGACACGCCGGTTCGGGTGCTCAACCTGGACAAGCTGACCTACGCCGGTTGCCTCGCCAGCGTTGCGGAGGTGGGTGGGTCCGACCGGTACGCTTTCAGCCAGGGCGATGTGGCCGACGCGGCGTTCGTGGGCAGGACTTTCGCCGACTTTCGCCCCACGGCCGTGTTGCACCTGGCGGCCGAGAGTCACGTGGACCGTTCCATCACCGGCGCCGAGCCCTTCGTCACCACCAACATCGTGGGAACGTTCACGATGTTGCAGGCGGCGCTGCAGCATTGGCGCAGCCTGGACGGTTCCGAGCGGGACCGGTTCCGTTTCCTGCAGATTTCTACTGACGAGGTGTTTGGCAGCTTGGGGCCGGAAGGCCTGTTCAGCGAAACGACGCGTTACGATCCGCGCTCACCGTATTCCGCCTCCAAAGCGGCGTCGGATCATCTCGCGAGGGCTTGGTTTCACACCTACGGCCTGCCGGTTCTATTGTCCAACTGCTCAAATAACTACGGGCCCTATCACTTCCCGGAAAAGCTTATTCCACTCACCATTCTGAACGCTTTGGACGGTCGGCCGCTACCCGTCTACGGTCGGGGCGATAACGTGCGTGACTGGCTTTATGTGGAGGACCATGCCCGGGCGCTGGCCCTCATCGTCCAGCGGGGGCTCCCTGGAGAGAGCTACAATGTCGGTGGCCGCAACGAGCGTACGAACCTGCAGGTCGTCCACGCTATTTGCGATCAGCTCGATGGGCTGAGAAGCGGAGGGGGCCCGTCTCATCGAGACTTGATCACCTTCGTCGCCGACCGCCCGGGTCACGATCAGCGCTATGCGATCGATGCTACGAAACTGGAGCATGAGCTAGGCTGGCGCGCGCAGGAGCGCTTCGAGACCGGCATCGCAACCACGGTCAAATGGTACATGGATCGTCAGGACTGGTGGCGACCCCTAAGGCAGCGTTACGACGGTTTGCGGTTAGGCCTGAACCATAAAGATCTTGCAACTACGATCTGATAATCCCGCGTAGACCTACATGCTTACTGCCGTATGGTTTTGGACACCTTCGTTGCGTCGCCACAAACCCTGGTGGAGCCGAGGGGAGTCGAACCCCTGACCTCCTCATTGCGAACGAGGCGCTCTACCAACTGAGCTACGGCCCCAGGACTAGGTCCTTCAGCGCCACAGGCGCTTTCGAGCGGCGGAGGTGTGTCCGCTCAGGCCGTCGCTGTCAAGCGGGCAGAGGGGTCTTGACGCCAGCTTGAGCCCGGCCGCAAAGGCGTGCACAGACAGGGCGTTTGTGGAGACTCTTGATGCCTATCGTCGCCGCGCTGCTCTTCCTGTTCAACAGCCTGATCGGCCTCGTCATCTTCCTGGTGATCGTCTCGGCCATCCTGAGCTGGCTGGTGGCGTTCGACGTGATCAACCTGCGCAATCCGGCCATGTACCGGGTGGTCAAGACGCTGGACCAGCTCACCGATCCCATGCTGCGCCCGATCCGCCGCTTCCTGCCCAATCTCGGGGGCATCGACATCAGCCCGATCATCCTGCTGCTACTGCTGCAGGCGCTGCGCATCGTGGTTGACGGTTTCCTGGCGCCGTACGCCGTGGTGGCCGCGACGACGGCCTACTGAACCGCCATGTCCGCCAGCAGGGCGGCGTAGAGCGCGGCGAAGCGGGATTGTCCGTCCTCGCCGGCGATCAGGTCCTGGCGCGTCTCCAGCTCCAGGTATTGCAATCCGCGGCGTGCGCCATGCACTGGGGCCGTGTAGTCGATGTCGTCCATGGCGTAGGGCTCGTTGTCGCCCACCGTCAAGTCGCCGCTTCGCTGCAGCCAGGCGAGGGCGGCGAGCGACAGGGCGTTGCCCTGGTGCAGCACGCCGACCTGCCAGGGCCTAGCTAGGCCCGCCATGACCGGGGTGAAGCTGTGGACGAGCACCAGGGCGGTGGGGAGGCGTGCGGCCGCCCGCGCGTCCAGCTCAGTGGCTATGGCGGCGTGGTAGGGGGCGTGGATCGCGTCTATGCGGGCCTGTCGGTCGCTCGCGGACAGATCGCGGTTGGCGGGCACCTCGGTCCCATCCGCCAGAGCCACGATGGCGTCCGCCCGCTCTGGCGCGCGGTTGCAGTCGATCACCAGCCGCGAATAGGTCTGCTGGATTACGCAGGCTCCGCCCAGCGAGACGGACAGTTGCGCACACAGGGCCGCCGCGCCGATATCATAGGCGATATGCCGATCCCATTCGTCCGGTGGAAGGCCCATGTCCCCCAGCACGACGGGCGCCAGGCGCCCCGCGTGGTCGCAGATGAGCACGTACGGGCACGAACTGCCCGAATTTTGAACAACGACGGGAGTTGGATCGGTGGCGGCGAGACGAAAGATCGACCTTATCAACGACTCCCCCGTTAGCTGATCGTGATGCCAGCGATCAACATCCGCCATCTGACCCGTTATCGCTACAGCCGGCCCGTGGCGCTTGGCGAGCACCGCGTGATGCTGCGTCCGCTGGAGAGCTACGACCAGCGCATCCTGGAGTCACGCCTGGTCATCGTTCCCGAACCGGTCGAGCTCAGGTTCGTGCACGACGTGTTCGGCAACTGCGTGGCCATAGCGCGGTTCAAGGGCGGGGCCGAGGCGGTCAGCTTCGAGAGCCACGTCCGGCTGGAGCATACGCCCGCGCCTCTGGTGACCGACGAGCAGGATCTGATCGACGCGTCGGCGCAGACGTTCCCCTTCGCCTACAGTGCGGAGGACATGCCCGACCTGATGCGCTCCATAGAACGCCTGCACGCCGATCCCGAGCGGCGGCTGGAGCGCTGGGCGCAGCAGTTCCTGCGCCGCGACGGGCCGACGGGGCTGGTGGCGGCCTTGTCGGACATGACGCACGCCATTCGACGCGAGTTCCGCTACTGCCAGCGGCTGTACGGCCCTGCTCAGGCGCCGCTGGAGACCCTTGGCTTGGGGTCGGGGACCTGCCGCGACTTCGCCATGCTGATGATGGAGGCGGCTCGCTCGCTCGGCTTGGCCGCCCGCTTCGTGTCCGGCTACGTCTACAGCCGCAGCGGCGGCGGTGGCCCCAAGCGAGCGGGAGGCGGCCACACCCATGCCTGGGTGCACGTCTTCCTGCCCAGCTGCGGCTGGGTGGAGTTCGACCCGACCAACGGCATCGTCGGCAACACGGACCTGATCCGCGTCGCGGTGACCCGCGATCCCCGCCAGGCGACGCCTTTGTGCGGCAGTTACGAGGGAGAGGCCGAGGATTTCCTGGGCATGGACGTCGAGGTCGACGTCGAAGTGGAACGCGCCGACGTATCCATGCGTCTGGTTGCGTGACGGTCAGGCCTTGAGCCTGACGGTCTTTGGTCTCCATTGCGACCGCGAGAGAGTTTGAGCATGCACATCCGCGCGGGCTACGAGATCGCCTACGACAACGCCGCGCCCACGCCCATGCTGCTTCTCCTGAGCGTGAGACCCGAACGGCTGGCGGACCTCGTGACGCCTCAGGAGCTGCGGGTCAGCCCGGATGTGCCGTTGCATGCCTATCGCGATCAGTTCGGCAACATCTGCCATCGCCTGTTGGCCCCGGCCGGGCGGGTCAGCTTTTCCAGCGACTTCGTCATCGCCGATCCGGGCGTTCCCGACGAGATCACCCCAGACGCCGAGCAGCACGCGATCCAGCATCTGCCTGACGAGGTGCTCGTATACCTGCTCGGCTCGCGATACTGCGAGACGGACTATCTGATGGACACCGCCTGGGCCGAGTTCGGGCGCACGCCCGAGGGATGGCGGCGGGTGCAGGCGATCGTGGACTACGCTCACGCTCGCATAACCTTCGGCTATCATCATGCCCGCATCGACCGCACCGCGCATGGGGCGCATCAGGACCAGGTCGGCGTTTGCCGTGACTTCGCCCACCTGGCGGTGACGCTCTGCCGCTGCATGAACATCCCTGCGCGTTACTGCACGGGCTATCTCGGCGACATCGGCATCCCGCCCGTGGATGCGCCGATGGACTTCTCGGCCTGGTTCCAGGTCTTTCTCGGCGGTGGCTGGCGCACCTTCGACGCGCGCCACAACAAGCCCCGCATAGGCCGCATCCTGCAGGGCTACGGCCGTGACGCCACCGACGTCGCCATTTCGACGAGCTTCGGCTCCTCCACCCTGGCGGTGTTCAAGGTGATCACCGACGAGCGGCCTGCGGGTTGAGAGCGCCCCGTCTCCGGCGCTCGGCTCAGGCCAGCAATCTGCGCGTCGCCGTCGCCACATCGGGCTGGCGCATGAGGCTTTCACCGACCAGCAGGGCGTGCGCGCCGGCGCGTCGGAGCCGCTCGGCGTCCTCGCGATCGGCGACGCCGCTTTCGGCGATCAGCAACGCGCTCGAGGGCGCACGCGGCGCGAGGCGTTCGAAGACGGCGAGGCTTGTGACAAAGGTGCGCAGGTCGCGGTTGTTGATCCCGATCATCGCGGCGCCCAGCGCGCAGGCGCGATCGAGTTCGGCGTCATCGTGCACCTCTACGAGGGCGTCCATGCGCCAGCGGGCGGCCTCGTCCAGCAGGCTTCGGGCTAGGTCGTCATCGACCATGGCGAGGATGACGAGGATGGCGTCCGCGTTCAGCGCGCGCGACTCCGCCACCTGCCAGGGATCGACCAGGAAGTCCTTGCGCAGGACGGGCAGCGTCACGGCCTGCCGCGCGGCCGCCAGATAGGAATCGCAGCCCTGGAAACTTGGGGCGTCGGTGAGCACCGACAGACACGTCGCGCCGCCTTCAGCATAGGCGAGAGCAAGCGCGGGTGGATCGAAGTCGGCGCGGATCAGGCCCTTGGAGGGGCTGGCCTTCTTGATTTCGGCGATGAGGCCCAAGCCGCGGGTCACCATCAAAGCTTCACGGAACGCCCGAACCGGCGCCGCTGCGGCGGCCAGGCGCTCCATCTCGCGTCTGGGCGAGCGCGCCCGGCGTTCGGCCACCTCCATGCGCTTGTACGCGGCGATGGCGGCCAGGACGTCGCTCATGCGACGGCCTGTGCGGACTGTGTCAGCGCGATCAGCGTGTCCAGCGCTGCACGCGCGCGGCCGTCGTCGATGGCGACGGCTCCGCGCGCGACGCCCGCCTCCAAAGTCTCCTCCACCTCGGCCACCAGGAAGGCGGCTGCGGCGTTCAGCAGCACGACGTCACGATAGGGGCCGCGCTCCCCGTCGAGCAGGCGCTGCAGGGCGCGGGCGTTCTCGGCCGGCTCCCCGCCTCGAAGCGATTGCGGATCGACGCGAGGCATGCCGACCGCTTCCGGCGTGATGCGGAACAGCCGTACGGCCCCGTCACGCCATTCCGCGATGTCGCTTGGACCTGTGGTGGTCAATTCATCCAGCCCCGAGCCGTGCACCACCCACGCCCGTTCCGCCCCGAGCGCGCCGAGCACCCGGGCCAGCGGCTCCACCAACCTCAGATCATAGACGCCCATGACTTGGCGTTGGGCGCCCGCGGGATTAGCCAGTGGACCGAGCAGGTTGAACACGGTGCGAAAGCCGAGTTCGGCCCGAACAGGCGTCACGTGCCGCATGGCGCCGTGATGGGCGGGAGCGAAGAGGAAGCATATCCCGGCCGCCTCCAACGCCTGCAGCGATTGGGCGGGCGTGGCGTGAAGGTTGACGCCCAGCGCGGCGAGCACGTCGGACGAGCCGGAGCGGGACGACAGCGCCCGGTTGCCGTGCTTGGCCACCTTCAGCCCGCCTCCGGCCGCCACCAAGGCCGCCGCGGTGGAAATGTTGTAGGTATGTGCGCCGTCGCCGCCCGTGCCGCAGGTGTCGATCACCTGGAACGGGTGCTCCAGCACCAGGGCGGAGCGGCGCATGGCGCGAGCGCAGGCGATGATCTCACCCACGCTCTCGCCCCGCAACCGCATGGCGGTGACGGCGGCGGCCATCTGGACCGGGCTGGCTTCACCCTCAAGGCAGGCCGAGAAGAAGGTCTCCGCGTCGGCCTCCGAAAGGGTCGCGCCATCGGCCAGACGCGCCAGCAGCGGTCGGAACCCTTCGCCGCTCATCGGGCGACCCTGTGTGGGCGGGCGACATGCGCCAGCGCCAGGAAGTTGGACAGCAGGCGTCGCCCATCCGGCGTGGCGATCGACTCAGGATGGAACTGCACGCCGTGGATGGGGCGCGACACGTGCGACACGCCCATGATCTCGTCGTCGTCTGTCCATGCCGTGACGTGCAGGTTCGGCGGCAAGGTGTCACGACTGACCGCGAGGCTATGATAGCGCGCCGCGGTGAATCCGTCGTCAAGGCTGGCGAAGACGCCCTCGCCCGTATGCCGGATCGTGCTGGTCTTGCCGTGCATGAGCGTCTTGGCGCCGACGACCTCTCCGCCGAACGCCTGCCCGATGGCCTGATGTCCCAGGCAGACGCCCAGGATCGGCAGGTCGGGCGGCGCTGCGGCCAGCAACGGCAGACAGACCCCCGCCTGCTGCGGCGTACAGGGGCCCGGCGACAGCAGGATGGCGTCGGCGCCGAGCGAAAGCGCCGTCCCTGCGTCGATCGCATCGTTGCGGCGCACCGTCGTCTCGGCGCCCAGCTCCTCCAGGTAATGGACGAGATTGTAGGTGAAGCTGTCGTAGTTATCGATGACGAGGATCATTGCGAGACCGGTCGGGAAGCGTCGCTCTTAGGCGTTCGCGCATGCGCTTCCAAGCGCGTCGCTCGACTCACGCATCGTTAACCCCGCCTGGGCTCAGTGTCGGCGCGATGTTGAGGCTGACCGCTCGCGCCGAACTGACGTTGGACGCTGCGCGTGAGCGGCTCGCCGCGCCGCCTGGCCGGCACACGGTGCTGACCGCCCTTGCGGCGTCCGTGTTCGCAGCCACCTCCGCCCTGGCGCTGGCGGCGGTCGTCGTCCTTGGACCCCCGCAGGCATGGGCTGGAGCGCAGGCCTGCTGCGATTCCGCCGCCGACTTGGGTCAGCTCTACTCGGATGCGTCCACCGACACGCGCTCGGCGCACAAGAAGGCGTCGGCGACGAGTTCGAAGGGACGCAGGTCCACGTCGGAACCGCCGCTCGCCAGCAACTCCGCAAAACGGGCGTAGAGGTCGGCGTATTCGTTCGCCGGGCCGGTCTGAATCTTCGCGCCGTCCACAGTCAGGCTCGCCCCGCCCTCAGACAGAAGCAGGGTGCGGCCGCTTTCGGTCTGGACCTCTACGTCCCACGTTTGCTCGCCTGTCTGGCGCCAGTCGAATTCGGCCGAGAGGCTGCCTGCGGCCGGCTCGGAGCCGAAGACGAGATCCACCGCTATCGGCTGCTGCCGGTTGGACGGAACGCTGAGCTTGGCGGAACGGACGAAGATGGCGATGGGCAGGAGCGCCGTGACGATCGAAAGCGCGTTGACGCCCGGATCAAAGACGCCGAATCCACCCGCCGTCCAAACCCATTCCTGGCCGGGATGCCATTTGCGCACGTCCTCCTTCCAAGTGATCTTCAGCGTGCGCACCGTCTCCTCGCGTAAGCGGCGGGCGACCTCTGCGACGGCCGGGTTTTGCCGCGCATGCCATGTCGCAAAGAGCGTCAAGCCCCGATCCTTCGCCAGCTGCTGCAGCGCGCGGGCCTCGCCCACCGTCGCGGCAGGCGGCTTTTCCAGGAGCACGTGCTTGCCGGCGAGCAGGGCGCGGCGAGCCGTGTCATAACGCTGGTCCGGCTCGCTGCAGACCGCCACGCAGGATATCTCGGGCGCCTCGGCGTACATGTCGTCCTCGCTCGCGAAGACGTGCGGCACGCCTGGAATCGACTTGGCGTGACGGCTGGTGACCGCGATCAGGTTGAATGCGGCGGAGCTCGCGATCGCCGGGATATGCTGATCCTGGGCGATCTTGCCATAGCCGACGATGGCGAGTTTGAAAGCAGGCATGAACACCGTGGCCTCTTACAGCGTGAGGCTAGCGCGAAGGCCGCGACTTGGGTTCCGAGACCAGGAGCCGATAGCTGCTGGTCCCCGGCGCCGCTGTATCAGCGGCGCCGTGCTCACTCCCTGAGGCTTGATCTCAGCAGCCGCTCTGATCCCAATTGTAGCGCTCCTGGCCTGCATTCCACACCCAGCGGCCACAGCCCGCCGTGCCCGCCGGAACGCGAGCGGTGGGCGCCACCTGCGTCGGTTGCGGGGGAGCGGCGGACCGACTCTCCGCCGCCGACTCCTGAGCGAACGGATCCTGGCCGACCGGAGGGGGTGGCGCGCCGTAATCATCTGCGTCGCCGTAGCCGTAGTCACCGCCATAGCCATATCCGCCGTACCCGTAAGCGGCCGGATAGTAATAATACGGAGCGTCGAAGTCGTAGGCGTACAAAGCCCCCAACCCGAGACCAAAGCCTAGACCGAAGCCATAATACGGATAGAAACCGCCGTATCCGTAGCCGAAGCGGCCGCCATAGCCTCCACGATATCCGCCAAAGCCCCCGCGGTAGCCACCAAAGCCTCCGCGCCCGCCGTATGCGCCATGGCCTCCGAAGCCTCCGCCATGGAATCCACCACCACCGTGGAATCCACCCCCGCGCTGCGCAAACGCCGCGCCGGGAATGACGAGAGTGAGGGCGCACGCAGCTGCCGCCAAATCCTTCAACTTCATGACCAGAACTC
Source organism: uncultured Caulobacteraceae bacterium (assembly GCA_964247465.1). Classification (GTDB taxonomy): domain Bacteria; phylum Pseudomonadota; class Alphaproteobacteria; order Caulobacterales; family Caulobacteraceae; genus CAHJWH01. The sequence continues at coordinate 13,682 of CAXTUT010000028.1, forward strand.
CACTGGCGCCCAGGTTCGACACTCGCGATCCGGCGCTTACCGTCTAAGATAGGCTGGGCTATCCTGAACCCAAGCTGAACTATATGGCTGGCTCGTCGTGGCGGCATGGGGCCGTTGGCGCAAAGTCTGGACGCCCCTGTTGAAGCGTATCCTCCTGACCGCTCTGACCGCTCTGCTTCCTCTTGCGGGGCTTGCCCACGCCCAGCCACCGCAGCCGCAACCGACGCCACTGCCGCCTCCGCTCGCTACGCCCCGCGACGTCGCCTATCCGGCGCCTATCGTCTTGGAGGCGGATGCTCGGGACGTGACCCGCCGCATCGTCCAGGTGCACGAGATCGTGCCCGTGCCCGCATCCGGGCCCATGGTGCTGCTTTATCCGAAGTGGCTGCCGGGCACTCACTCCCCGACCGGGCCGCTGGACCAGTTGGCGGGCTTGATCATCACGGCCAACGGCCAACGGGTGGAGTGGACCCGAGACCCCGTTCATGTCTACGCCTTCCACGTGGACGTGCCGGCGGGCGCGAGCAGCCTGGATCTGCATTACCAGTTCTTGACGCCGACGGAGGGGCGGGTTGGCCGCATCTCGGCGACGCCTGAGATGCTGAATCTGGAATGGAACAATGTCGTTCTCTATCCGGCCGGCTATTTCTCGCGCGACGTAACCTACCGGCCCAGCGTCATGCTGCCGACGGGGTGGAATTTCGCCGACGCCCTGGACGGGGCGTTACGGCAAGGCGACACCGTAAGCTTCGCGCCCGTGACGCTGAACACGCTCGTCGACTCGCCGCTGATCGCGGGACGCTACTTCAAGCAGATCGAGCTCAGCGGCTCGCCGGTCCCCGTCAGGCTGGACATCATTGCGGACCGGCCCGAAGACCTGGTCACCACGCCCGAGCAGATCGAGGCCCATCGCAGCCTTATCCGCCAGGCCTATGCCCTCTACGGCTCGCATCATTACGACCACTACGACTTCCTGCTGTGGCTGAGCGACGAGATGGGCGGGGAGGGGCTGGAGCACCACCGGTCCAGCGAGGACGGGACGCGGCCCGGCTACTTCACCGATTGGGCCTCCACAGCGCCGGGGCGCGACCTGTTGGCGCATGAGTATACCCACTCTTGGAACGGCAAGTTCCGGCGTCCGGCGGACCTGTGGACGCCGAATTTCAACGTGCCGATGCGCGACTCGCTCCTGTGGGTCTACGAGGGCCAGACCCAGTATTGGGGTTACGTGCTGGCCGCGCGGGCGGGGCTATGGACGCGCCAGCAGGCGCTGGACGCCATCGCCACGGTCGCCTCGACCTTCAACGAGCGCGTCGGGCGCCGGTGGAAGGCGCTGGAAGACACCACCAACGATCCCATCGCCTCGCAACGCCGGCCGATCTCCTGGCGCAGCTGGCAGCGGAGCGAAGACTACTACTCGGAGGGCCAGCTGGTCTGGCTGGACGCCGACACCTTGATCCGCGAGCGCACGGGCGGCGCCAAGTCGCTGGACGATTTTGCCCGGGGCTTCTTCGGCGTGCGCGACGGCAGCTACGTCACCGACACCTACACGTTCGAGGACGTGGTGGCGGCGCTGAACGGGGTCACGCCCTACGACTGGGCGAGCTTCCTGCGCACCCGGCTGGACGGTCATGGGCCCGGCGCGCCCTTGGACGGCCTGACCCGCGGCGGCTACCGGCTGGTCTACACGGACACGCCGACGCCGTACTTCAAGGATGCCGAGAAGGAGCGCAAGGCCACCGATCTCAGCTCCTCCATCGGCGTCGTCTTGGATCGGGAGGGCAAGCTGACCGACGTCCGTTGGGATGGGCCGGGCTTCGACGCCGGTCTGATCACAGGCGCTTCGGTCGTGGCGGTCAACGGCTTGAGCTATGACGCGGACAAGCTGAAGGACGCGATCACGGCGGCTAAGACGACAGGCGTGATCGACCTGCTGGTGAAGACGGGCGACCACGTGCGCAGCGTGCGCCTCAGCTACAAAGGTGGGCCGCGATACCCGCACCTGGAGCGGATCGCCGGGACGCCTGCAAGGCTCGACGCCATCCTGACGGCCAGGAAGTAGACATGAACGCGGCTCCGTCCCAATCGGGACGGAGCCGCTCACTGTATTTCGTCACATGAGGCCTTGATAGCCTAAGTCATCGGTAAACCTTGAAGCGGCCGTCAGGGTTTAGCAGTTGGACCCTGTCCCGATTGTGGGAGCTGAGCTCAGCCGACGACGCGCAGGTTTCCCGCTGACGTCTTGCCTGTACGGCGGTCCTGCTCCAGGTCGTAGGCCACCGTCTGACCCTCGTCGAGGCTGTTCAAGCCGGCGCGCTCGACCGCGGAGACATGGACGAAAATGTCCGGGCCGCCTTCATCAGGCAGGATAAAGCCAAAGCCTTTGGTGGCGTTGAACCACTTCACCTTGCCCGTACCCGATCCCATCACCGCGCCGGCGCCACGCGCCGCGCCGCCACCGAAGCCGCCACGATCGCGGTCCCCACCAAACCCGCCGCGAG
>CAXTUT010000029.1:0-15672 GCA_964247465.1 uncultured Caulobacteraceae bacterium
CGGCACGGTGGTGAAGGCGGTGGTGACCAGGGCTGCGGCCGCGACGCTGAGACCGGTCCAGGATCGAAGTGACTTCATCTGCGATGTCCGCCCCGCGGGCAGGATCGGCGCAACCCGCGCTCAGAGTCATACGCCGCGATCAAGGCGGCCGAAAGGGATGTCGAACGATCTTGCCCAGCCCGCTCGTCGATGATCGTATGGGATCTGACCAACAGGGGTGGGCTTGATGCGCAAACGAACCTTCGCCGTCGCGCTCGCGTTGGGCGCGTCGATGGTGTGCGCGGCCTCAGCCCAGCAGCCTCTGCGGCCCGACCAGCAAGCGTTCCGCAGCCTCTACAAGGAGCTGGTGGAGACCAACACCACCTTGTCGGTGGGCAGTTGCACCCTGGCCGCCCAGCGCATGGCCGCCCGGCTGAAGACCGCGGGCTATACGGACGCGGACTTGAGCCTGTTCACCGCGCCAGACCATCCCAAGGAGGGCGGGCTGGTCGCCGTTCTGCCGGGGCGCGATCTCACGGCCAAGCCGATCCTGTTGCTGGCCCACATCGACGTGGTGGAAGCGAACCGGGAGGACTGGCTGCGCGACCCCTTCACCCTGGTGGAGGAGAACGGCTTCTTCTACGCGCGCGGCGCCTCCGACGACAAGGCGATGGCCTCCGTCTTCACCGACGCCATGATCCGCCTGAAGGCTGAGCCGCGGCTGAAACGCACCTTGAAGCTGGCGCTGACCTGCGGAGAGGAGACGTCGGGCGCCTTCAACGGGGCGGAATGGCTGACCAAGAACCGCCGCCAGCTCATCGACGCGCAGTTCGCGTTGAACGAAGGCGGAGGCGGGCGCGTGGACAAGACCGGACATCCGCTGGAGCTGTCGGTGCAGGTGGCCGAGAAGACGGCCCAGGACTACATCTTCGAGACGCGCAATCCGGGCGGCCATTCCTCCATGCCGCGTCCGGACAACGCCATCTACGAGCTGGCCCAGGCGCTGATGAAGGTGCAGGGCTACACCTTCCCGGTGCATATGAACCCGACGACCCAGGCCTTTTTCGCCGAGACGGCCAAGCTGCCGGCGGAGCCCCCGTCCCTGGCGCAGGCGATGGTCGCTGTCTCCGCCAATCCTGACGACAAGCTGGCCAGCAACCTGCTGTCGCGCGACGCCCTGTTCAACTCCACCCTTCGCACCACCTGCGTGGCGACCCTGCTGCAGGGCGGCCATGCGCAGAACGCTTTGCCCCAGCGCGCGCAGGCCGACGTGAATTGCCGCATCGTGCCCGGCGAGAGCATCGACCAGACGCGCCAGACCCTGGCCTCGATCGTCGACGATCCGGGCGTGACCATCACCGCCAAGTCCGCGCGGGGTCCGATCGGCACGCCCGCGCCGCTGGACCCCGCGGTGTTCGACCCCGCCCGCAGGCTCGCAGCGGAGATGTATCCCGGCCTGCCGCTGATCCCCAGCATGTCCACCGGCGCCAGCGACTCCATCTACCTTTCGGCCGCGGGCATTCCGTCCTACGGCGCGCCGGGTATCCTGTACGAGGCCGACGGCGGCGGGATCCACGGCCTGAACGAGCACATCCGGGTCAGCTCCCTCTACACGGGCCGCGATTATCTCTACCGCCTGATTCGGCTTTACGCCTCCAGTTGAGCCGGCCTCAGGGCCTGCTGGGCGAGGACGCGAGCGCGCGGCCTGAGGACGGTGCGTAGATCATGCGCACCGCCTGACCCATGATAGCGGCCGGCCCCAAAAGGCGGAGGCGTCAGCCCCAGACACGCCGAAAAACGTTGAACCCGCGCCGCTTCGGTCGCCCTGGAACGGGAGACTGTTCCTCTGCGTGGACTCCTGCAGAGCGGACGAGGTCTGCTCGAGGGCCGCGTCTGGATCGGCGAACCGCATGGCAGGCGTCTGGCCGGCTGGCGGCGCTACCGTGTAGGCGAAGGCTGGATGTAATGATGTATCACTACGCCGCGAGGGCCTGAGGTCGGGTCTGGCGTCGGCCGCCTGCGCGCAGTCCTTCACCGGTCGAAGCGCTCCACCGCGCGGATCAAAGCCTAAGCGCTACGCATACGTGCTTCCCATGCCACGAGCCTGCACAAGGCGCCCACTCTGGGCGAGGCGGCGCGTACGAGAGCTTGACGGAACGTCATGCTATCTCGTAGCGCCAGCGCAGGCTTGAGGGGCTTCGGGGGGTCGCCCCGGAAGTTTTTACAGCAGGCTCTGTCCGGGACGGCTTACATGTTGAAGTATGGTTTGGTCGCCGCTGCGAGCGCGCTCGCACTCGCCGCCTCGCCGGCGCTCGCCCAGGTGGATCCAGGCGCGCCGCTGGCCAGCGCCGTGGACCCGTCGGGCTCCGGCTCGATCGGCGTTCAACGAGGCCTGATCACCCCCACCCTCCCCTCGCCTTCGGCCGGCGGGAACGCGGTCTCGGAGGTGGTGGTCACCGCCCAGCGGCTGGACGCCGCGCGCGCCGCCATCGAGCCGAGCCTGGGCGCCTCCACCTACACCATCAACAGCGCCACCATCGAAGCCCAGCCCGGCGGCGCGAACCAGCAGTTCAACCAGGTGATCCTGCAGCTGCCGGGCGTGACCCAGGACAGCTTCGGTCAGGTTCACGTCCGCGACGACCACAACGGCCTGCAGTACCGCTTCAACGGCATCATCCTGCCCGAAGGCATCTCGGTGTTCGGTCAGGTCCTGAGCACGCGCCTGATCGACAGCTTCAGCCTGATCACCGGAGCCCTGCCCGCACAGTACGGCCTGCAGACCGCCGGCATCATCGACGTGACCACCAAGAGCGGGCTGAAGAACGGCGGAGAGATCACCGCCTACGGCGGCAGCCACGGCGACTACGAGCCGAGCTTCGACTATGGCGGCCATTCGGGCGGCACCGACTTCTACATCTCCGGCGAATACCGCCGCACACAGCTCGGCATCGAGAGCCCGGACGGCTCGTCAACGCCCGACCACGACCGCGCCGATCAGGGCGACATCTTCGTCTACGCCGACCACATCCTGTCGGCCCAGGACCGGGTCAGCTTCCTGGGCAGCTACGCCAACGACCGCTTCCAAATCCCAAACATCACCAACGGCGAGCCCGGCAACGGCTTCACCGTAGGCGGACAGTCCCAGTTCCCGACCCAGCTGCTGAACGAGTCCCAGCGCGAGGTGACGGGCTTCGCGCTCGCCAGCTACCTGCACGACGGCGGACGCTACTCCATCCAGACGTCGGTGTTCAGCCGCTTCTCCAGCCTGAGCTTCGAGCCGGGCGGGGTGGGCGACATCCTCTTCACAGGCATCTCCCAGGCCGCCTTCAAGCGCGACGTCGCCTTTGGCGTGCAGAGCGAAGGCGTCTACAAGCTCACGCCCGATCACACGCTGCGAGGCGGCGTCATCATCCAGGGCGAACGCAGCAACAGCTACACCAACAGCCAGGTGCTGCCGGTCGCCGACGACGGCACGGTCGGAACCATCCCGGAATCGATCGCCGACGACCAGTCCAAGACCCAATATACCTACAGCATATACCTGCAGGACGAGTGGCGCATCCTGAACAACCTGACCCTGAACTACGGCCTGCGCGGCGATGATCTGAACAGCTATCGGGATGAAAAGCAGCTCTCGCCGCGCGTCAACCTGGTCTGGCTGCCCACCCCCGGCGCCACCCTGCACGCCGGCTACGCCCGCTACTTCAATCCGCCGCCGTTCGAGCTGATCGGCACCGAGACGGTGTCCAAGTTCCAGGGCACCACCGCGGCCTCCGAAGTGACCGCCGACAACACGCCCTATGCAGAGCGGCAGAACTACTATGACGTCGGCGGCCAGCAGAAGCTGCTGCGGGGCCACCTCACGCTGGGCGTGGACGTCTTCTATCGCAAGTCGCACAACCTGATCGACGAGGGCCAGTTCGGCGCTCCGATCATCCTGACGCCCTTCAACTACCAGAACGGCATCGTCTTCGGCCAGGAATACACCGTCAGCTACGCCAACGGGCCGTTCACCGCCTATGTCAACTACACCCATGAACGGGCGCAGGGTAAGATCATCGACTCCAGCCAGTTCAATTTCGCCGCCGCCGATCTGGCCTACATCGCACGAAACTACATCTACCTGGATCATGACCAGACCTACACCAGCTCGGCCGGGTCATCCTACCTGATCAGGCCGGGCGCACTCGGCGACAGCGCCGTCGCCAACGCTCTGGCCGGCACGCGGGCTGGCTTTGACCTGCTGTATGGATCGGGCCTGCGCGCCGACCAGACCCTGGCGGATGGGAGCACCGTCCCCAACGGCTCCCACGTGCCGACCTACATCACCGTGAACCTCACCGCCTCGCACCACTTCGAGCTGCCCCTGGCCGGGGCCGTGGACGTGCGCTTCGACGTCATCAACGTGGGCGACAAGGAATACCAGATTCGCAACGGCACCGGCGTGGGCGTCGGCGCCCCGCAGTTCGGCGCCAGTCGCGGCTTCTTCGGCGGCGTCAGCAAGACGTTCTAAGCGGATGATCTGCGGGTCTTCAGGGCCGCTTCGCTGACGCACCGGCCTGGAGCCCAAGGTTCCGGACCCGTCCTTTGTCACGCACCGCGGTGCAAAAGGTTGACGACGAGATAGATGGCGGCCACGCCGGACATGACCGGAAGGCTGGCGAGCGGGCTTCGCCAGCAGGCGAAGCTCTTCGGCAGCAGCTCGACCGCGCCGATGTAGAGGAAGACGCCTGCGAAACCCGCAGCGAGCGGGGCCAAGGTCGTCGCGCCGACCGGAACCACGGCGGCGACGGCGATGCCGAGCAGCGGCGCTGCGGCGTTGACCGCCAGCCAGCGCAAGGCGACGAAGCGGCCCTGCAGCCGGCCGTTCAAGGCGACGGCCACCGTGTTCACGCCGTCGCACAGGTCGTGTGCGAGCACCGCGATAGCGACCGCCGAGCCGACGCCCGGCGAGACCTTGAAGGCCAGGCCGATGCCTAGGCCGTCGAAGAAGCTGTGCAGCGTTAGGCTGGCCGCGCCCAGGTGGTTGGACGCCACGACGCCCGAAACGCGGTGAAGCACGCGATGCGCCGCCATATACAGGCAGAACCCCGCGCTTACGGCGACCATGATCGCCTGAAACCGCCCGGGTCCGGGATCGAGTTGGGCCGCCTCCGGGATCAGGTCGAACAGGGCCAGCCCCACCACCGCGCCGGCCGACAGGCCCGTGATAAAGCGGATGTTGCGGCCGAGGAGCAGCGCCAACCCGCCGCCGGCTAAAGTGCAGGCGAACGCTCCGATCCCGAGCAGCCAGACGTCCAGCCCCTGGTTCACAGCCGAGCGGCGGCTACCGCCACGTGACAGGGTTTCACGGCGATCCGTTTCACGTTACGGCTTACCCATCGAGGCGCAACGCGCCTCGCACGCCGCTTCAAACGCTCAGGCCTCTTCGGCGTCCACATCGGAGATCTCAGCCCCACGTCGCCAGAGGCGACTATGGGCTTAGTAGCGTATATTGTAACAGAATACAGCTTCGTCGGCGACCATGGACTGTCGCCCGCAGGCGAGACGCACAGGGACTCGCCTTATCGCGCGCGGCGTTCCGTGACGGACCGTCTGGCCCTGGTCCGCTGACCGGACGGCAGGGTCAGGCGCGCTCAGCTCCGTCCTGATGGATGCTCACGGGCGGCGGTCCTGCGCAGAGGCGGCAGGCCGCTTGCGGCGGGCCAGGAACTCCTGCGCGGCGCTCGCCACCAGACGGCCGTCGCGGGAGAAGATCATCGCGTGCGCCAGACCGCGGCCGTGGGCGGCGACGGGAGCGCGCTGGACGTGCAGCATCCAGTCGTTGGCCGACGCCTCGCGATGGAACCACAGGCTATGGTCCAGGCTGGCGGCCTGCAGCGGCGCCCGATCTCCCAGCACGGCGTGAGCCTGCAGTCCCACATGCACCAGCCCCAGGTCCGAAGCGAAGGCGATCGCCGCCTGATGGACGGCGAGACCGCCGCGGATCGGAAGGCGCGGCCGAAACCAGATGGCGCGCCGGCCCTCGATCCCATGCTCCTGGCCGAGCGGCGTCTCTATGGGCCGCGCGTCCATCATCGCCTCGGCCAAGTAGTTGCGCGCCGGCTTGCCGCTCGCCTCGGCGCGACGCGCGCGCAGGACCCGCTGGTCCTCCAGCGCGTCCGGCTCCGCGACGTCGGGCATGGCCAGCTGATGCTCAGGCCCCTCGTCGCCGCCGTGGTGGGAGGTGAAGCCCGTCAGCAGAAGCCGGTCCTGCTGGCGCAACTCGATCTGACGGGTGGCGTAGCGGCGTCCGTCGCGGGTGCGGGTCACGGCCAGCTCCATCGGCGCCGACTTGGAGCCGGCGCCGACAAACAGGGCGTGCAGCGCGTGGCAGGGGCTCGCGTCGACGCTCGTCGCCGTGACCATATGACCGAGCAGCAGGCCGCCGAACAGGCGCGGCTCGTCGGTCTGCGGCGGCTGTGGCGCGCACCAGCGGTCCGCGCCGGCCGGAGCCAGCGCGAACAGCGCGTCGAAACTCATCATGACCGGATCGGAGACGTGATCAGAAGATCTCGAACAGCCCCGCTCCGCCCATGCCGCCGCCCATGCACATGGTGACCACGCCGTACTTGGCGCCGCGCCGCTTGCCCTCGTGCAGGATGTGGCCGCTCATCCGCGCGCCCGACATGCCGTAGGGATGGCCGATGGAGATGGCGCCGCCCGAGACGTTCAGCTTGTCGTTGGGGATGCCGAGCTTATCGCGGCAGTAGAGCACCTGGCTGGCGAAGGCCTCGTTCAGCTCCCACAGGTCGATGTCATCGACCGACAGGCCATGCTTCTTCAGCAGCTTGGGAATGGCGAACACCGGTCCTATGCCCATCTCGTCAGGGTCGCAGCCGGCCACCGCCAGGCCGCGGTAGGCGCCAAGCGGCTTCAGCCCCCGCCGCTCCGCCTCAGCGCCGTCCATCAGCACCAGGGCCGCTGCTCCGTCGGAGAGCTGGGAGGCATTGCCGGCGGTGATGAAGGCGCCCTGCTTGATCTGCTGCCCATCTGCGAAGACCGGCTTCAGCTTCTGTAGATCCGCCAGCGTGGTCTGAGGGCGGTTGCCCTCGTCCCGGTCGAGCGTCACGTCCTTTTGGCTCACCGCGCCGGTGGCCTTGTCGACCACGTTCATCTTAGCGCTCACGGCCATCATCTCGGCGCTCAGGCGGCCTTCGGCCTGAGCTTCGGCGGTGCGTTGCTGGGACTGCAGGGCGTACTCGTCCTGGGCTTCGCGGCTGACGTGATAACGATCCGCCACGATCTCGGCGGTCTCGATCATGGCCATGTAGACAGCCGGCGTCTCGGCCACCAGCTTGGGATCGCTGCCGCGATAGCGGTTCATATGCTCGTTCTGGACCAGGGAGATGGACTCCACCCCGCCGCCGACGCCGATGGTCAGCTCCCCGTTCAAGATGCCCTTGGCGATGGTGGCCACCGCCATCAGGCCAGAGCCGCACTGGCGATCGATGGTCATGCCCGGCACGCTGTCCGGCAGTCCGGCCCAGAGCGCGCCCTGGCGCGCCACGTTGTAGCCGGTGGAGCCCTGCTGCAGGGCGCAGCCCATGGCTACGTCCTCGATCTCGCCGGGCTCCACGCCCGCACGGCGCACCGCTTCTCCTATGGCGTGACCGGCGAGAGCCTGACCCTGGGTGTCGTTGAAAGCTCCGCGATAGGCCTTGCCGATGGGCGTGCGGGCGGTGGCGACGATGACGGCCTCAGCCATGTTCCCTCCTGAATGCTCGTGCGCTCGCGCGCCGGCGATTGAGAAACCAAGTCCGGGGGTAATGGCGCAGACGGCTGGGTCATGGCAAGCGAGCCGCCTCGCATAGATCGTCACCGCCGCGCTTCAGACGGGCGAGTGGCCCGCGGCCTGTGGCGGGAGGGTCGCGTCTGCGGAGCGATACTAGATCCGTCGGTCGCATCTCGGGCGGACAGTCAGTCCTCCTGACGCCGACCTCGTCATGACTGAAAGAACATCATGTTTCCGCATTGAGATGTTTGGAGTTCTTGGGAACGCGATCGTTCGAGCAGAGTTGAGGAGGCCAAGAAAACCTCTGGACGGGGCCGTCGTTTTCATGACCGCCGTATCGCCTTCACCTCGTGCGCAGCTCCGCTACGGCGCGCCCTCGGCAGACGCGCTGCGCCGCCGGACCTCGCCCATTGCAGTGTTCCGCCTCGCGACTGCGGCGGCGAAGACGCAGGCGGGCGACTTCGCGGCGCTGGAGGTCGGCGCCGCGGTGATGCTGGGCGCGTTGTCGCTGCTCATGTCGGGCATCATGCCGCTGTTCCTGGGCGCGCTGGCGAACGAACACCGGCTGACGGCGGCGGGTATCGGCCGACTGGCCACCGTGGAATTGCTCAGCGCGGCGGTCGCCACCGGCTCGGCGGGCCTGCTGCTCAAGCCGAGGCGCCTGAAGGGCGTCGCCGTCGTCGCCTCGCTTGGACTGGCGCTCGCCAACCTCGCCACGATCGGTCTGAGCGGGCTCGCCCTCACCGTCATGCGCGTCGCCGCCGGTCTACCCGAGGGCGTGCTCCTGTGGATGGTAGTGGGCCTGATCGCGCGGACCCGCACGCCCGACTTCGTCTCCGGCGTGCTGTTCACCACCATGGCCAGCCTGCAGCTGGTCGTCGCCGTGGGCTTGGCGCTGCTGGTCATGCCCCGGTTCGGCGCGGACGGGGCCTACGCGGTGGTCGCCGGCCTGAGCGCCCTGGGATTACTCGCCGCGATCGCCCTGCCCAACGCCTATGGACCGCCGCCGGCCGGCGAGCAGGGCAGCGCGCCGCCGCTCCGAGGCTGGCTCGCCCTGGCGGCCGTATTCGTGTTCCAGGCCGCCATCTCAGGCGCCGGCGTCTACATCCTACCCCTAGCCCATCAGGCCGGGGTCAGCGATGGCGACGGGCAGACCGCGGTGTCGGTCGCTCTGGCCATGGAGGTCGTGGGCGCTCTGGCCGCCACGGCCATCGCCAAGCGCGTCAACTTCTTGGACGTCTTCCTGATCGGCGGAGCCGCCTTGCTGGCCGGCCTGGGGCTCTACGCCGTCCGCACGCCGGGCTGGATGTTCATCGCGGTGAGCGGCGTGGTGGGTTTCTTCAGCCTGCTCGTCCTGCCGTTCTTCGTCTCGCTCACCGTCCACGCGGATCCCTCGCGGCGCGCTGCGGTGCAGATCGGCGCCGCCCAGCTACTGGGCGGCGCGCTTGGGCCGGTCCTGGCCTCGCTGTCGGTGGGTGAGCATGACGTGCACGCCGCGCTTGGCGTCAGCGCCATCCTGTTCGTCCTCAGCCTGTCGGTTATCTTCTTCCTCAACCGGCCGGCGCACGCCCGAACCCGGTCTGTCCGCACCCCGGTCTTGGGCGCATCGCTCCGTTAAGGCGTCAAGGCTCGACGCCGACGGACGTGCTGAGGACCACCCGGCGCAAAGTGGCCAGGATCTGGGTACCCGCCCTGAAGCTGCCGCGCAGGCTGCCCGAGACGTTGGACGCCCCTCCGATCCGGCAGCGGTAGGAGACCGGGACCTCCAGCACGCGCATCCGTGCGCGCGCGGTGCGCAGCTGCATCTCCAGGTTCCAGCCGTAAGTCATTTCCTGCATGCCGAGCGACAGCAGCGTCTCGCGCCGGATCGCCCTGAAGGCGCACATGTCGGTGGACCGCACCCCGTAGAGCAGGCGGATGACCGCGCCGATCCCAAGGCCCGCAAAGATCTGGTGCCACGACATGCTGCCCGCCTCCCGCCGTCCCCGCCAGCGCGAGCCGATGACGAAGTCGTATTCGCCCGAACGGATGGGCTCGACCAGACTGGCGATGCACGCCGGCTCGTCGGCGCCGTCACCGTCCATGAAGACGATGATCGGAGCCTGTGCGAGCATCGCGCCGGCCAGGCAGGCGCGGCCGTAGCCCTTGCCGGCGTCGATCGCCCGGGCTCCGGCGGCGATCGCCGTGGCCCGTGTGTCGTCCCGGCTCGGCCCGTCGGCGACGATGATGGTCTGGATCTCGTGGCGGCGGAGCTCGGCCACCACCGCGCCGATGGACTCGGCCTCGTTCAGGGTCGGAATGACGACGGCGACGTCCTGCATCATGGCGCGCTCGTCTCCAGGCCATGCAGGCGCACCCGTAGGTCGCCCGCCTCCAGCATTCGATGCAGCAGGGCGCGTGTATGCCCGGCGTTGCTTGGCGCCGTCAGCGGGTCGCCGCCCGCATGCGGCTCGAACAAGTCCGCGCAGAGGCGACGAAGGCTTGAGACATCGTCCACGTCGTACCACGCCGGCAGGCGGTGGACCGCCAGTCCGATCTCGGCGGCGCGCTCGAGCGTCTGGGCGAACACGCGCTCGGTGCTCCAGTCGATGTCCTCGAACAGACGAAGGTGCAGGGTCTTGAGGCCAAGCGCATAGTAGCCGCCGTCATCGGCCGGCCCGATCACCATCCGCTCTCCCGGAGCGGCCAGGGCCTCGGCCATCTGCGCCAGCACCGCGGGCGGCAGGGTGGGGCTGTCAGCGTTCAGCACGCAGGCGCCGGTATGGCCGCGCTCCAGCAGCGCCTGGATCGTGAACGACAGGCAACGGCCGAAGTCGCCCAGCCACGCCTCGATCAACCCGACGTCCGCAGACAGGTGCTCGCGGAAGAAGTCTTCCGATCCCGGCGGCCCGAACGCCATGTAGGGCGCGATGGGCGCCGAGCGTCCTGCGTCGGCCATGTTCTGCGCGATGTCCTGCAGGAAGGTCGTGTTCAGCGCCGCCGCCTCGTGCAGGCTCAGCGGCGGCGACAGTCGTGTCTTGGTGCGTCCGGGCGAGGACGCCTTGGCCATTACGGCGATGGCGCACGCAAGAGGCTCGCTCGCAGCCATCAACCCTCCTCAAGCCAGGATCCGAACGCCAGCGGCCCGCACCCTAGCGCGCACGCATAGGAAAGAGAGGAAGCGCCGGTCAAGCGCGCCGGCCCCGACCCTACCGATGGACCGTCCGGCCCCAGGACGGCCATAACGCCGGACCGCGCGTGCGGAGAGGGTGAACGCTGCGGTTTGGTCATGTTCACCCACGGTCGCACGCGCTATCAGCCATGGCCATGCGCTCAGCCGCCACCTCCGCAGGAGCCGTACCGGTCGCCCGCAGGCGCGTCGAGGCGCATGGCGGGCGCCGCGCACGCTGGCGCGGCCGGCGAGACTGAGCCGCAGCGCGACAATGGCCTCCATACCTGTCGTCCTGCTCGCCGCCCTGTGCGCGGCCCTTTACTACTCCTGCCTGGGTTTGGCGCTGACGCGGTGGGTGCGGCCCGGCTGGGCGCCGCCGTCGAGCCTGGCGCCGCTGCTCGGATGGGGCGCGTTCAGCGCCGTCAGCTTCCTGATCCAGGACCTGCTGGGCTTCACGCGCCTGTCGACGAGCCTGCTGGCTGCGCTGGCGCTCGCGGCGGCGGTCGCCGCTTTGCGCCTGCGCAAGGACGCGGGTCTCGCCAGCGTGTCGCGGCTGCCGCTGTGGGCGTGCGGGCTGGCGCTGCTGATCGCTCTCGCGCCCCTCGCGGCGATCCTGCCCAAGTCGGCGCAAGGCGGCGTGATCCTGGCCTCGCCCATGTTCGACCACTCCAAGGTCGCCATGATCGACGAGATGACTCGGCTGGGACTGCCCGCCGGAAACCCGTTCTTCGGCCTGCACGGCGCTCGCGGCACGTTGTCCTACTACTACCTTTGGCATTTTGCCGCCGCCCAGGTGTCCATCGTGACGGGGATTTCGGGCTGGGAGGCGGATGCGGCCATGACAGGCTTCACCGGCTACGCCTCGGTGATGCTGATGATGGGCCTGGCGGCGCGCCTCTCCAGTTCGGGCGCGGCGCTGGAAACGGCTAGCCGGCGTCGCTCGGCCGTCGCGGTCTTGGCGGTGGCCTTGTTCACCCTCACCGGCTCCCTGCGCCCGGTGCTCGCCCTGCTGGCCGGCAAGCCGCTGGTGCAGCGCCTGCTGACCCACTATCCCAACCTGGCGGGATGGGCGGTGCAGTCGAGCTGGGTGCCCCAGCACGTGACGTCCGCCTGTTGCGTGGTGGTCGCCGTGCTGATGCTGGCGGACCTGATGTGCGCGCCGCGGGTCTCCGCAAGCCTGCTGGCCGGGGCCATGGCGGCCGCGGCGTTCGCCAGCTCCGCCTATGTCGGCGGGGTCGCCTTCGTCGTCGCGGCCGTGGCGCTCGGCGCGCTCGGGCTGCTCTGCGTCGGGCCTGGACGCCGGCTGGGCTTCCTGCTCGCCGCAGCCGTCGCAACCGCCGTCGCCGTCGGTCTGGCCCTGCCGTTCCTGATCGCCGAACTGGTGGTGCTGCGCGCCCATCTCGGCGGCTCGCAGATTCACTTCCACCCCTATGAGGTGATCGGCGACATCGCGCCGCCGCGCCTGCGCCGACTGCTGGACTTTCCGGCCTACTGGCTGGTCCTGCTGCCGCTGGACCTGCCCGCGATCTATCCCGCCGGCCTGGCGGCGATGATCCTGTTCGTGGGCAGGGCGGCGAGGCGGGTCAGCCTGGACGTCCACGTCCTGAGCCTCGCCACGCTCACCCTCTGCAGCCTGGGCGTGACCTGGCTTCTAGCCAGCAGCGGGGCCAACAACGATCTCGGCTGGCGCGCCATGCTGCCGGCGGCGCTGGCGCTCACCGGCTTCGCCGGCGGCGGCGTTGCGAGATGGCTGGCTACGCGCGCCTACCTGGCGGCCGGGGCCGCGGTGCTGCTGTTCGCGCTCAGCGTGCCGGATCGGCAGATCCTGCTCAACATCAAGGGCCGGCCTACGCCTGAGGCCAGACGCTTCGTCGACGCCGTTGAGCTCTGGTCGCACGTGCGCCGCTACGCCGGGCCGGGCGATCGGGTGGCTGACAATCCCCTGTTCCTGGTGACCATGACGAACCTGCCGGTGAACCCGTCCTGGGCGCTGCTGTCCAACAGAGCGTCCTGCTACTCGGGCTGGGAGACCGCGCGCGTGTACGTCGACCTGCCGACTCCCGAGATCGGCGACCTGGACGACCAGTTCGTGCGCGTGTTCGCCGGCGAAGGCTCGGAGGACGACGTACGCCAGATGGCCCGCCGGTATGGATGCCATGTGGTGGCGCTGGCGGCGAGCGACGGAGCCTGGGACGACGATCCCTTCGCCGACAGCCCTGAGTACCGGCTGGCGGAAACGCGCAAGGACAAGTGGCGCATCTACGTGGCGACCGTCCCCGCCTCCGCCTCCGTCCAACCTCCACCGGCGCAGGCTCCGCGGCCGTAGACCGCGGAGGCGCAAACCCGGTTAGAGGCTCCACCTCAGGCCGCAGCCCTGACATGGCTTGGGTGGGGCGTCGCTGTTCAGCGACGCGCGAAAGGCCTGATAGGCCGGCCCGTTCCAGATCTCGCGCAGGGTCTGCTGGGTCGCGTCGCCCAGGGTATAGTTCTCGTAGCCACGGGCCGAGAAGGGCGCGATGCAGCACGGCAGGGCGCGACCATGGGCGGTGAAATACATCAGCGACCAGGGACGCCGGCAGATCGACCCGGCCTCCCCGGCGGCGGAGCGCTTCAGGCTCATGCCCGGCTCGGTGGCGCCGGACGCATCCAGAGTGACGCCGAGTTCAAGCCCGATCGCCTGGGCGGCGTCGATGGCGAGCTGCTCCTCGGCCTGGGTCTGCTCGAAGAGGGAGCTGGACTGGCGCGCCATTCCGAAGCCGTCGTCGTCGAACACCAGCCGCTGCAGGTGGACCTCGGTCACGCCCATCGAGTGCGCCAGGCGGATGAACTCGGGCAGCTCCTGCACCGTCTCCTTCAGGCCGGTCAGCCAGAGGGAGACGCGCGGCGTGGTCGCGCCGACCTCAGCCTTGTATTCGGTGAACTTGCGCACGTCGCGCACGATGCGGCCGAAGAAGTCCTTGCCCCGCACCAGCTTGTAGGTCTTGGCGTCCGCCGCATCGAGCGACACGCGCATCTCGTCGAGCCCTGTGTCGATGATCTCCTGGAACTTGCTGGGGCGCAGCAGGGTGCCGTTGGTGTTGAACAGCGTGTAGACGCCACGCGCCTTCAGATAGCGGATCATGTCCGGTAGGTTCTTGACCAACATGGGCTCGCCCACGCCGTGGAGCACGGCGCGCGCGATGTGCTCGGACTGATCGACGATGCTGGTGAACAGCTCCCAGCTCATGTCCGCAGGCGGTTCGAGATCCTCGAACGTACGCGGGCAGGTCTCACACAGCAGATTGCACCGGTTTGTCACTTCCAGATAGAGACAAACCGGCGGCCGCTCGGCGACCGCGCCGGCTGGCGCCACCGCTTCGAAATAGCGGCGGGGATCCTGCAACGGAGCAGGCTTCAGGCCCTCGATGACCGCGGACATTCAGGCGCTCCTGGGGACGAGACGAAGACCATGCGAGTGCGGGATGCGCCCGATATTCCAACGATCATGTAGGGTGGAACGGGCCATCAACCACCCACGACGACGGATGTAGGCCGAATGGACTCATCCGACGTCGGCGCCGTCCAGGACGCGGCGGCCGCCGCGATCAGCTGCAGCGCCGCCTCAGCCCCCTCCGCGATACCCTTGCTGAAGTCGCCCGGCGCGCAATTCAGCCGGTTCGTCACCTGGGCCAGGCACAGCACCGACTTGCCCTTCGCCGCGGCGAAGGCGTAGAGGCCGGCCGCCTCCATCTCTACGGTGAGCAGGCCCTCCGCACGGCGGCGGGCGACCTTGGCTTCCGTCTCGCGAAACGGCGCATCGGTGGTCCAGCTGGCGCCCACGTGCAGGGGCACCCCCGTCCGCATCATCGCCGGCAGCATGCGCGAGACCAGCGCCGCATCCGCCTCGGCGAAACGTGAAGGCGCCAGGTAGTGGTAGCTCGTGCCCTCGTCGCGCAGCGCCCGCTCGATGATGACGAAGTAAGGCGGGGGGCCCAGATCGACCACCTGTCCCGCGGAGCTCACGCTGATCAGGAACTCGCATCCCGACGCGAAAAGCTGCTCGGCCAGCAGCACGGAGAAGGCCGCCCCGACGGCGCGGCCGATGATGCCGACCGGCCTGTCCAAGCCCTCGTGGACCACCAGGCGGGTGTGAAAGCAGCCCCAGTTGGCTTCCTCGCGCAGTTCGCCCCGCGCCTCCAGGTAGCGCTCCAGATCGCCGTCCGGATCCAGCACGCACACCTGTGGCGCGCCGCAGGACGCCAACCCCTTCCGCTCGCGCGCCAGGCCCAGCATCGCACCCGCGGTAAACATCGAGGGCGCGTCGGGGTCGTCATGCTCAAGGATCGGAACGACGCGCGACGCCTCAGGGGCCCAGCCCCTGCGCCCGGCCGGGTCCAGGGCGCGCGTACGCGGGTCGGCGTGCCGCAGAGCGTCGGACCGGAAGGCCGCCGGCTCCACGACATTAGGGGACGCCCCCCGCTCGACATCTGCTGACGTGTCAGACTGCAATCGAGGTGACCTCTCCATTACGCCGTCATCCGATCGCTGAACGCGGGTCATGACGGCCCGGCGGGGGCCCGCCTCCACGCCAAGCGTGGGCGCGCGATCCGGTGTCGCGCATTAACAAACGACGGCGGCGGCTAAAGGGTTTCGCCCGTGTGGGAGGCATCGGGTCCTCAACCTGCGTCGTCATACGCGGCCGGGACGGCCGCCATCGTGCATACGTTGTGGAGTTCGAGGCTGTGCGTACACACCTTGGAGCGTCAAGGAAACCGCGGCAGATTTAACT
>CAXTUT010000030.1:0-15547 GCA_964247465.1 uncultured Caulobacteraceae bacterium
CTTCCTCCCCGCGTGGGCGGCGTCACGTCGCCCACGCGGGGAGGAAGCTCGCTCACGCGGGCTGTTCCCCGTTCAGCACGGGCGTGGCGGCCCGCCCCGGCGCGGCACCGGCGGCGTCCCACATCCGGCGCGGATCGAAGCAGCGCGCGGCGACGATGGTGCACACCACCACCAGGGTGAAGGGCGTCGCCGCGGCCTCTGCGCGGCCGTAGATGAGCGCGTTGTACTGCATCACGGGTACGAAGCACGCGATGACGAACGGGTCCACCATGGACCAGCGGCCGACCTCCTCCACCACGCGGTAAAGCCGGGTTTTGAAGCGCAGCTTCCGCGAGGAGCGGCGCAGCACCGAGACGATACACCAGCTCAGACCCACGAGCTTGAGCAGGGGGATGGCGAAGCTGGCGCAAAATACCAGGGCCGCCAGCCCGATCAGATGCGCCTGGGCAAGGTCGATCACGCCTTGCAGCACAGTGTAGCGCGTCGGCGTCAGCCCGATGGGCAGGGTGGCCAAGGGCAGCAGGTTGGCCGGAATGTAGAACAGCGCCGCCGCGAAGGTTAGCGCCGTCGCGCAGGCCGTGCCCTCCGGCTTGCGCGCGCGGAGTTTGGCGGCGCACCGCGGACAGGGGCGTCCCGCCTGGTCCGATGTCGCAAGCCAGTCGCAGGCGGTGCAGGCGATCACCTCGCCGCCGCCCACGCCGACGAGCGGCGCCTGCGGCCGGATCGCGCGCCAGGCGGCGGCCTTGTCCAGGCTCGCGCGGGTGAACAGGGCGAGCAGACCCACGGCGATGAAGCACAGGGCGCCGATCCCGACCTCCACGTCGATGGACGCCTTCAGCCGGGCGAACGCCACCGCCAGGCCGAGCAGGAAGACGTCCGGCATGGCCCAGGTCTGCAGGCTGTCGGCGTGGCGAAAGGCCCGGCCGAGCCAGGCGGGACGCCGGCCGAGCTGGAGCGCGCCGAGCACCGCGCTCATCAAGCCGAAGCGCAGGAAAGGCGCCACGACGACGAAGGCGAAGATGAACAGGGCCAGCAGCGGCCAGCCGTCCTTCCGCATCGCCACGGCGGCGGAGGCGAGCACGCTCTGGCGCGAGACCCCCAACACCGAGGTGGTTAGAAAAGGCATGACGTTGGCCGGAACCAGCAGCAGGAAGGCTGACGCCGAGCACGCGAGGGCCAGGCCGAGGCTGCGTCCGTTGGTGCGTTCCAGCACGGCGGCGCAGGTCATGCATGTGGACACGCTCCTGCGCGGAGGCGGGGGCAGGCGTTGCAGGGCGCCGCAGTCGGGGCAGCCGCAGAGCTCGGAGGCGGCCTCGGTCACCGCTGGCCGCGCCTCTGATCGGGCGTGTGAAAGGCGACGCGGACGAGAGGCGCGGAGGCAGGCTGCAGGTTTTCAACTCCCTTGAAGGTCGACCTTAAGCGCCGCTTTCCAGGTTCACGAGGGTCATGGCGTAGGCCTTGGTAGCGGCGTCGCCATCGCTTCGCAACGCGGGGGGAGGCCTGCGCTCACCTTGCAGGCCATGGACATCAGGGAACGGGAGCAAGCCGACGCGCGAGCCCGTACCATACCGCCGCCGCCAGCACCGCGCCTGCGCATCCGGCTGCTTCCGCAGGCGCGGCGTGAACGGCGACCCCGCCCAGCCCCAGCACCCCGCCCGCGGCGGCCGCCCCAAGGCCACGCACGTGACGCGGCGCGCCGGCCAGGGCGACGCCGCGCGACTGCAGCCGAACCGCTGCGAGGCACCCCACGGTGTAGACGAGCACGGTGGCCAGGGAGGAGAGCACCGCCAGCTCTATGAAGCTCCCGCTCAGCGCCAGGGCGGCGGCGACCGCGGCGTGCAGCAGGACGGCGACCCAGGGCGCCCGGCTGCGCGGGTGTGTCATGGCGACCGCGCGCGGCAGCAGGCCGTCCCGGGCGAAGGCGAACAGCACCCTGGGAGCCGCCAGGGCGTCGCTGGACAGATAGCCGAGCATGGACACGCTCGCGCCCGCCAGCATCACCGCGGCCAGCGGCGGCGCGACCGCGCCGAGCGTCGCCGCAAGCGGCTGGTTCGTCAGTCGCAGCGCCGGGCCGAGCACGCCCTGCGCCACCGCCTGCACGGCCATGTAGAGCAGGGCGACCGCCGCCATGGCCGCCAGCAGCCCGCGAGGCACGTTGCGGGCGGGGTCGTTCACCTCACCGCTGACGCCCAGCGCCGTCTCCATGCCCTGGAAGGCGAACAGGGCCAGGATCATCGCGCGCCCGAAGGCCGCCGGAGCGGGCGCCGTGACGGCCAGGTTGGCGGGGTGGATGTGCGGCGCGCCGAGCACCAGCAGCAGCGCCAGCGGCGCCAGCTTGACCACCGTCAGCCCCTTAATTAGCCGTGTTCCCGGCGTCACCCCCGCCACGTTCACCGCCGCCAGTCCTGCGAACAAGGCCAGCAGGGCGACGGAGCGGGCGACGGGTTGGGCGAAGATCGGCGTCAGTCGAGCCAGGCTGTCGACCACCGCCGCCGCGATCCCGGCGGCCGCCAGCACCGCGCCCAGCCAGACGAGCACGCCCACGATGAAGCCTACGAGCGGTCCGAAGGCGGCTTGGGCGTAGCCGTACGGCCCTCCGCTTGTCGGCGTGCGACTGCCGGCTGCGGCGAAGCAGAGCGCCACCGCGCCCATGGCCAGGACGCACGCCAGATAGACCAACGGCGCCGCCGGCCCCACGTCGCGCGCCAGGGTGGCGGGAATGACGAAGATGCCGGCGCCTACGACGGTGTTGAACACCGCCGCCGCCAGGCCGACCGAGCCCAGGCGACGCGCCAGCCCCGTGTCGGAGGCCGTTTCGGCCATGTCGCAGCTCCCCGTCGACCAGGCGGCCAGCCTTTGCTGGCTCTACAGTCGTCGCCCTGACCCGCCAAGACAACCAGACCAACGAAGACGACCGACCCCGAGGAGACGCGGTTGACTTGTGGCGGCCTTGCGGTCCGAGACCCCACGATGACCACGACCGTTTTGCACAAGGCCATCATGAAGGCCGGCATGGAGGTTCCCGCCCCGCCCCCGCTGAAGCCGCAACAGGCCCAAATGGTCGCCCAGCTCCAGGGGCTGAGCGGCGGCGCCTTCGACAAGGCCTACCTGCAGCAGCTCCACTCCCACCAAGACGCTCTGATGCTGGAGCAGGGTTACGTGCACAGCGGTGACCGCTGGAGCAGGGTTACATGCACAACGGTGACGTTCAGGCGATCAAGGCGGCCGCGGCCAAGACCGTGCCCATCGTGGAGCGCCACATCGCCATGGCGCATAAAATCATGGCGTCTCGAGGCGCTTAGTCAGCCAGCGCTGTGGTCGGCGCCCCGACTTTCGTCGGCCACGCAGCGTCTTCAATCCGCCGCTAGGCGTGTGCCGACGCGTCAGCTGTCTGGGCGGGGCTCTTATGCCGGGGGCGCCGTCGCCACACCGCGCGAAGGGCCGCGTACACACCGGGCAGGGATAACGCCTTGGCCACGACGCGTTCGATGCGGCGTCCTGCGCGGCGAGCCAGGAACCCGATGGGGGTTGTCGGCGCCGCCTCCGGCACGCCGGCCATGAGCGAGCCGGCCAAGTCGTGGCCGGCGTGCAGGGCGCGTAGACGGCGCACGATGCGGCCATAATCGGCTCGCCCCAGCGCCGTCTCCATCGCTGTCAGGATGTCTTCGGCTATGCGACTCGCATCGTCCCGCCGCCCTGCGGAGGCGCCGGCCTCATCCCAAACCGGCAGTGTCGCCAGCGACGCCACGAGCTCGGCGGTCGTGGCGAACAGGTGCAGGTTGGTGTCCCCGCCAAGTCCGCGCCAGATCTCCTGCGTCGTCGGAAGCGGGCGGGCGAACACGGGACACCGGGCGGCGAGGGCGTCCAGGATCGGCATGCCGAACCCCTCGTAGTGGCTAGGAAAGACGACGACGCCTGCATGCGCGTACAGGGAGGCGATATCTGCGGCCGACTGCTCGCCAGCCGGCACGCGCACGATGTTGTCCGCCACATCGAGCCCGCGGGGCGCGTGCTGTCCCAGGTCGGCCGGCGGCTGAGGCTGCGTGCGGCGCGCCTCGTCGCGGCCGGCGAGCACCACGACATGGCGATCCGGATAGGCTGCGGCGATTGCGTTGGCCGCGCTCGCCACGTCCTTGTGCCAATAGTGGTTGCCCACCACGAAGATGAATCCCGGCGCCGCAGGAAGGTCGGCCACCGGTCCCGGGCGCCGGCTATAGTCGGCGAGGTCCATGGAGTGCAGGCTCTGGGCGCGAAGCACCTCGGCGCCATAGCTGAACCGCCGCTCCAGCTGCGCGGCGGTCATTTCGCTGCTGGCCACGATGAAGTCGCAGTGCTCCAGGGCGTAGGCCCAGACGTGGGTCGTGCGAGCCTCGGCGAGCTGGACGCAGTCCACCGAGATGGTGTCCAGCATGAAGATGCCGAGCACCGGCGCCTTTAGCGCCAATCGCTCCATCGCGCCCCAGTCGTAAGGCTGGCCGACCCGGAAGATGGCGGCGAACGGCCGTGAATCGTGAGCGTCGCGCCGCTTCACGCCTGTCTGACCGAGACCGTGAAAGGCGTAGGTGTCCTCGGCGCAGATGACGAAGAGCTCGAACCGATCGCTCCAGGCCTTGGCCGCGGCCTCCAGCAGGTGCGCGCCGACATGAAAGGTGCCGTTGTGCGCGGGCACGAAGCTGGAGAAGTCGAAGCCGACTTGCAGCCGGCCGTCGGGCTGGGGCAGCAACGCGCCCAGCAGCAGTTCCGCCCGCTGTTCGGGCGAGTCAAAGTATCTCTGCGTAAGCGGCCAGTATTCCGGATAGCGCGACTGCAGCAGCGCCCGGTTGGCCTTATCGCGAGCCGTGGTTTCCGAGCCCGCGCCGAAGGATGCCGAGCCCTGGTGCCAGACGAAGGCCCGGTTGGCCAGGACGGCGCGGTAGCCGCGGCGGCCGGCCCGCATGACCAGGTCGTTCTCCTCGTTGTAGCCCGCGCCGTATATCTCGTCGAAGCCGCCGAACTCCGCCAGGACGCCCCAGCGGATCAGCAGGCAGAAGCCCACGGCGGTGGGAGCGTAGCTCACCTGCGGCAACCGGTCGGTCAACGCGCGCCACGCGGCGTGCGCGGCGTCCGGCGGCAGGTGTCGAAACCGGTCCTGGAAGGGCAAGGTGGCCAGCGTCGCGTTGTTGGACCGCGGATTGACGAACCCAGTCATCGGGTCGAGCCGCGACACGCGCGCCATCTCGATCAGCGCGCCCGGGAAGACGACGGTGTCGGAGTTGAGCAGCAGCACGTCCATGCCGCGCCGGACGGCCTCCTCCATCGCCAGGTTGCAGGTCCGCACGAAACCCAGGTTGGCGGGGTTCACCTCCAGCCGGCAGGGCAGCACCGCCTGCGCCTGCGCGATCAGCCCCTGGAGCACTCCGTCCAGCGCGTCGTCGCCGGGCGAGTCGTTGTAGACGACCACCTCGGCCCTGAGCGCGGTGACGTCGCCGGCGCTGGCGATCAGCGACCCGATGACGGCGTTAGCCAGTTCGGGATGGCGGTACAGCGGCAGGGCGATCAGGACCGGCCGCGACGCGCCGGCCTCCGCGAACGCACGTTCCGCCGCGCTGGACGCCCTGATCTTGGCGGGAAACGCTTGGATGGATGAACCCGATCCACTCAGCGCTCTAGCCTCGGCGTCGATGAATGTCCGCGGGATCACCTCTTCGCCCGTCACGGCGACACGTCTCACTCGGGCCATAACCAGCCTCCCTGACCTCCGTTGACCCGAGGTTCCGTATGCGTCATCCACGTTGACCGAAGACGGCGCGCCTGTCCGCAAGAATCTTGCGCCTTCAGATGATTGCCGCTCCGCCACCGCCCGGTGTCGCGTGGAACAGGCGGCTGAGGCATACCGTCAGTTGCGCCGTGCTTAACTGCCGTACGCAGATTGTTAGGAACTTCCCATGACGAGCGTCCGTCCCCGCGCCCTGCTGGAGACCCACGACGTCTTCAACCAACCGCAGCCTCTGGGTGACGTAAACTTGTTTGAGGCCGACGGATTGCTCGGCCATCTGGTCGACAGCGCCGGCGGGCGCGCGCACCGGGCTCACCTGCAGGCGTTCGGAGGCCAGGTCGGAAGCGAGGCGGCGGCCGAGCTGGGCGTCGCGGCCAATCGCAACCCGCCGGTGTTCAAGCCCTTCGACCGCTGGGGACGAAGGCTGGACGAGGTCGAGTTCCATCCGGCCTATCACGCGCTCATGGCGCTGGGATTGAAGGCAGGCGTCGCCGCCCGCGCCTGGACCCATCCGGACGGCGGCCACGTCGCCCATGCGGCGCTGCTGTTCCTGATGTCCCAGGCGGAGAGCGGGGTCACCTGCCCCATGTCGATGACCTACGCCGCAGTTCCAGCGCTGCGCCAAGCGCCGGCGCTCGCTCGGGACTGGGTCCCGCGCGTCCTGGCCAGCGACTACGACGCCCGAATCCTGCCGAGCGAGATGAAGACGGCGGCGACGCTCGGCATGGCCATGACCGAGAAGCAGGGCGGATCGGACGTTCGCGCCAACACGACCCAGGCCGTCCCGGTCGGAGACGGCGGCTTCGAGCTGGTCGGCCACAAGTGGTTCTGCTCCGCGCCCATGTCGGACGGCTTCCTGACCCTGGCCGACACCGACGCCGGGCTGAGCTGCTTCCTTGTCCCGCGCTGGCGTCCCGACGGGGAGCGCAACGCCATGGAGATCCAGCGGCTGAAGGACAAGCTCGGCGACAGGGCCAACGCCTCGGCCGAGGTCGAGTACCGCCGCGCCCTGGCCTGGCCCGTGGGCGAGGCGGGGCGGGGCGTCCGCACCATCGTGGAAATGGTCAACCACACCCGGCTGGACTGCGTCGTCGGCGCCGCCAGCCTGATGCGCCAGAGCCTGTCGCTGGCCATCCACCACGTGGAAGGCCGCACCGCCTTCCAGCGTCGCTTGATCGACCAGCCGCTGATGGCCCAGGTGCTGGCCGACGTGGCGGTGGAGGTTGAGGCCGCCATGGCCCTGGCCTTCCGCGCCGCTCAGGCCTTCGACGCCGCAAGGACCGATCCCGCCGAGGCCGCCTTCGCGCGCCTGATCACGCCGCTCGCCAAATACTGGGTCACCAAGCGCTGCCCGGTCGTGGTGGCCGAGGCGATGGAGGCGCACGGCGGGGCCGGCTACATCGAAGAGGGCCTGTTGCCGCGCCTGTTCCGCGCCTCGCCGCTGAACGGCATCTGGGAGGGATCGGGCAACGTCATCGCCCTCGACGTCCTGCGCGCGCTCAGCCGCGACGCGGGCGCGGCGGAGCGGCTGCTCGCCGAACTCTCGTCTGTGCGCGAGCTTTCGTCTCAGGCGGGCGATGCGGTCGAGGCGCTGGAGGCACACCTTCGTGGCGCCGCAGACGAGCGCGGCGCCCGGGCGCTGGCGGAGCGGCTGGCCTTGCTGCTCGCCGCTTGCGCGCTGCAGGCGTGGGGACGCGAGTCCATCGCCGCCGCCCTGTTGCGCAACCGCCTCGGCGGGGCGGCCACCTTCGGCGCGGGCGAGACGCTGCTGGACGCTCGCAAGGTCCTGGCTCAGGCGCGCCTGGCCGTCTGACGACGTCGGCCAAGCCTGGGACACGTCCGCGCGCCGGGTTGCCGTGCTGTGGCGCAGGCGTAAGGCTTCCTGAAAACGACAGGGAGGCGAAGATGCGAAGGTCAGCAAGGCTCCACGCGTTCGGCGTCGCAGCGTCAGGCCTGCTGCTGAGCGGCTTCGGCCTGCCTGATCCGCAGTTCGTGGAGGCGAGCCGCATCCCCCACGCGGCCCCGGCGCCGCTCAGGGTGGCCACCGCCAGCGACGCGGCCGAGCGGCTCACCGTGCCTGTGCGGGTGAATGGCGCAGGGCCTTACGCCTTCGTCATCGACACGGGCGCTGACCGCACGGTGGTCTCTCGCGAGCTGGCGCAGGCGCTCCAGCTTCAGCCGGGCGCTCCGGTGCTGCTGAACGGCACCGGCGGGGTGGACCTGACGCCCACCGCCCGTATCGGCCAGCTGGGCGTGGGCGCGCGCGAGATCAACGGCGTGTCAGCCCCCACGCTTGCAGCGGGCGATCTCGGAGCGGCGGGACTGCTCGGCATCGACAGCCTGCACGACCAGCGCATGGTGATGGACTTCCGCCGCCACACCATGAGCGTGGAGCCGTCGCGGCGACGCGTGTTCGGGCCGGACGTGATCGTCGTGCGGGCGCGCAGCCGCTATGGCGAGCTCGTGCTGGTCGACGCCTCGATCAACGGCGTCCCGCTGGCGGTGATCGTGGACTCCGGCGCCCAGAACACCATCGGCAACCTCGCCCTGCAACGGCTGGTCACCGGGCGGGTGGCGTCGGCGCTGACGCCGTGGGCCCAGGTGGTGAGCGTCTCGGGGCGCAGGACGCCGGCGCAGTTCGCCGACCTGCCGCATGTGCGCGTCGGGGGTGTGACTATGAACAATGTGCCGATCGCCTTCGCCGACCTGCACACCTTCGCCGAGTTCGACATGAACGGCGCGCCCGCCATGCTGCTAGGCATGGACGTGCTTCGCCACTTCGACCGGGTGGTGGTCGACTTCGGCCGCAAGGAAGTGAGCTTCCAGCTGCCGCTGGAGGGCTGACAGGGCGGAACCGACGCCGCTCTTGCCGGTTGGGCTTGCCGGACCTTCAGAGGATATGTGCGCGATGGCTGATCAGGACCTGAACCCGCAGCAGCTGCGCGAGCGGCTCTGGAAGGAACTGGACGAGGCGCGCATCGTCATGCTGGGCCTGATCGGCGGCGAGCCTCACCACATGCAGCCCATGGCCGCGTTCGGCGACAAGGCCGCAGACGCCATCTGGTTCTTCACCAAGACCGACACCGACCTCGTGCGCCAGACCGGCGCCAGCCACGACGCCATGGTGTGCATCATGGCCAAGGACATGGAGTTCCAGGCCTGCATCCACGGCGTCCTGATCCCGGATACCGAGCGGCCCAAGATGGACCAGTTCTGGTCGCCCTTCGTGTCCGCCTGGTATCCCGACGGCAAGGACGATCCGGACCTGATCATGATGCGCCTGGACCCCAGCGATGCGCGGGTGTGGGTCTCCAAGCGCGGCCCGATCACCTATCCGCTGGAGATCGCCAAGGCCAACGCCACCCACAAGCTGCCCGATGTCGGCGGCAAGCAGGACGTCAAGCTGTAGCGCGATCAACCACCGGCCTGCGCAAAGTGGCTCGTCAGACAGGATCGCTGTGCTAAATCCTCGCCCGGCGCAAGCTTGGCGAGGATCGACGGATGGCGCGTAAAGTCTACGCCTGCGCTGCGGAAGCGCTGGATGAGGTGTTGCGCGACGGCATGAGCGTGATGTCCGGCGGCTTCGGGCTGTCAGGCAACCCGGAGAACTGCATCTTGGCGCTGCGCGAGCATGGCGTGAAGGCGCTGACCGTCATCTCCAACAACTGCGGGGCGGACGGGCAGGGCCTCTGGATGCTGCTGGACAACGGCCAGATCACCAAGATGATCTCGTCGTACGTCGGCGAGAACAAGCTGTTCGAGAGCCTCTATCTGTCCGGCAAGCTGGAGCTGGAGCTCAATCCGCAAGGCACGCTGGCTGAACGCATCCGTGCGGGCGGCGCGGGCATCCCGGCCTTCTTCACCAAGACCGGCGTCGGCACGATGGCGGCCGAAGGCAAGGAGCTTCGCGAGTTCGACGGCGAGACCTATGTGATGGAGCGCGGCCTGATCGCCGACCTCTCGATCGTGAAGGCCTGGAAGGGCGACCCCGACGGCAACCTGGTCTTCCGCAAGACGGCGCAAAACTTCAACCCGATGATGGCGACCGCCGGCCGGATCACCGTCGCCGAGGTCGAGGAACTGGTGCAGCCCGGCGCGCTCGACCCCAACGCCATCCACACGCCCGGCATCTACGTGCAGCGCATCTTCCAGGGCGTCGACTACAAGAAGCCCATCGAGCGCGTCACCACCCGCCCGCGGCTGCAGGCCGAGGCGCCGCCCGCCGCCGCCGGAACGGAGGTCTGATCCCATGCCCTGGACCCGCGAACAGATGGCCGAGCGCGCCGCGCGCGAGCTGGAGGACGGCTTCTACGTTAACCTCGGCATCGGCATCCCCACGCTCGTGGCCAACTACATCCCCGACGGTGTGCAGGTGACCCTGCAGAGCGAGAACGGCATGCTCGGCATGGGCCCCTTCCCCTATCCGGGCGAGGAGGACGCCGACCTGATCAACGCGGGCAAGCAGACCATCACCGAGCTTCCCACCTCGTCCTTTTTCAGCTCCGCCGAGAGCTTTGCCATGATCCGCGGCGGCCATGTCGACCTGACGGTGCTGGGCGCCATGGAGATCAGCGAGGCCGGCGACATCGCCAACTGGATGATCCCGGGCAAGGTGGTGAAGGGCATGGGCGGGGCCATGGACCTGGTGGCCGGCGTCAAGCGCGTCGTGGTGGTCATGGAGCACGCCAACAAGGCGGGCGAATCCAAGCTGCTGCACCGTTGCAGCCTGCCCCTGACCGGCGCCGCCTGCGTGGACATGGTGATCACCGATCTGGCCGTCTTCGCCGTCGACAAGGCCGGCGGCACGGGCTTGAAGCTGCTCGAATTGGCGCCCGGCGTGAGCCTGACGGACGTCAAGGCCAAGACCGAGGCCATGTTCGATCCAGGCGCGTTCGCCGGCTAGGGCGTGACGACGATCGCTGAGCTGAGCGGTCCATAGTCGGCCTCATCCTGAGCTTGTCGAAGGACGAGGCCGCGACATGCCCGGGGACGCCTCGTCCTTCGACAAGCTCAGGATGAGGCGACTGGAGGTGTTTACGCCCTGGCTCGCCTTGCTTTGACCGCGTAGACGCTGCGCCGACCCCGGCCGCTTAGCCCGGCGGCGGCCGCATCGCCTTTTCCTCGACCCCGGAGCGGCCCTCGCGCGCCTCCAGCTTCGCCGCCACCGAGTCCAGCGACACCCCCGACGCCGCCATCAGCACCATCCAGTGATAAAGGACGTCCGCGCTCTCCGAAGCGAGGGCGTCAGCGTCGATCCCCACCGCGGCGATCACCACCTCCACAGCCTCCTCGCCGAACTTCTTGGCGGCGCGCTCCGGTCCGCCAGCCAGCAGCTGCGCGGTGTAGGACGTGGACGGGTCAGCCCCTCGCCGCGCGGCTATGGTGTCGGCCAGCCGTTGCAGCGCCGCCGCCAGACGATCCATCGAAGCGCTCAAGTCAGACCCTTCGCACCGGCAGGCCCGCGTCGGCCATGGCGGCCTTCGCCTGGGCGATGCTGACCTCGCCGAAGTGGAAGATGGAGGCGGCCAGCACCGCCGACGCGCCGCCCTCCCGCACCGCCTCGACGAGATGGGCCGCCGAGCCTGCGCCGCCCGAGGCGATCACCGGGATGGGCGCGGCGGCGCTGACGCTCCGTAGCAGGTCGAGGTCATAGCCGCCCTTGACCCCGTCGCGGTCCATGGAGGTGAGTAGGATCTCCCCCGCGCCCTTGTCCACCACGGTCCGGACGTAGTCGAGCGCGTCCAGCCCGGTGGCCTTGCGGCCGCCGTAGGTGAACACCTCCCAGCGGCCGGGCTCGATCCGGCGCACGTCGATGGCGGCGACCACGCATTGGGTCCCGAAGGCGTCGGCGCAGGCGGCGATCAGATCGGGGTTCTCCACCGCTGCGGTGTTCACCGAGACCTTGTCCGCGCCCGAGCGCAGCAGCCGCCGCGCGTCCTCCACCGCCCGCACGCCGCCGCCGACCGACAGGGGCATGAAACAGGCCTCGGCCGTGCGCGCGATCACGTCGTACATCGCCGCCCGCCCGTCGGAGGAAGCGGTGATGTCCAGAAACATCAGCTCGTCGGCGCCGGCGGCGTCGTAGGCGCGCGCCTGCTCGACCGGATCGCCGGCGTCGCGCAGGCTGAGGAAGTTCACCCCTTTCACCACGCGCCCGTCCTTCACGTCCAGGCAGGGGATGACGCGGACCTTGAGCACCGTGCTATCCGCGCGACGCCGCCAGCGCCGCGTGAGCGTCCAGCGCGCCGGTGTAAAGCGCCTTGCCGAGCACCGCGCCCGCGATCGGCGCGCCCGGTCGGCGCTTCAGCGCCTCGATGTCCGCCACGCCTGCGACGCCGCCCGAGGCGATCACCGGGATGGCGATGGCGTCGGCCACCGCGCCCACCTCGGCCACGTTGACGCCGGTGAGGGTGCCGTCGCGACCGATGTCGGTGACGATCAGTGCGGCCACGCCCGCGTCCTCGAACCGCCGCGCGAGGTCGGTCGGGTCGAGCGCGGAGGTCTGCACCCAGCCGGCCACCGCGACCTTGCCGTGGCGCACGTCGATGGCGACGGCGACCTGTTCGGGGAAGTCGGCCGCCGCCCGGCGCACGAGGTCGGGATCGTGCACCGCGGCGGTGCCCAGGATCACACGGCTGACGCCCGCCTCGATCCAGCGGCGAACGTCGGCCAGGCTGCGCACCCCGCCGCCCACCTGCACCGGGATGGCGGCGGTGTTCAGGATGGCGGCGACCGCCTCGGTGTTGACCGAGCGCCCCTCGATGGCGCCGTCCAGGTCCACCACGTGCAGCCAGGAGAAGCCGTCGGCCGCGAAGCGGCGGGCCTGATCGGCCGGGTCGTCGTTGAAGACGGTCGCCTGGTCCATGTCGCCCCGCAGGAGGCGCACGCATCGCCCGCCCTTCAGGTCGATGGCCGGATAGAGGATCAAGGTCGCCACTCCAGGAAGCGTTCGATCAGCGCCAGCCCTGCGCCCTGGGACTTCTCGGGATGGAACTGCACACCGGCCATGTTGTCTCTCGCCACCGCCGCGGCGAAGCGGCCGCCATGCTCGGTTCGGGCGATGACGCACGCCGCGTCGTCGGGATGGAAGGCGTAGGAGTGGGTGAAGTACATCTGCGAGCGCGCCGCGCCGTCGAACAGGGGATGGACCCCGGCCTCGACATCGTTCCAGCCGACGTGGGGAACCTTCAGCGCCGGGTCTTCAGGCGCGAGCCGGCGCACCTCCCCGCCGATCCAGTCCAGGCCGGCCCGCGCGCCGAACTCCAGCCCGCGGGTGGCCAAGAGCTGCATGCCGACGCACACGCCTAAGAAGGGTCGGCCGCGCGCGTGCACGGCCTCACGCATAGCCTCGACAAGCCCGTCCCTGGCCTCCAGCGCATCCATGCAGGCGGAGAAGGCGCCGACGCCCGGCAGCACGATCCGGTCAGCGCCGGCCACGACGTCGGGCGCGTCTGTAACCACGACGGCGATACCGCCCCCGGCCGCCCGCGTCAGCGCCTTCTCGGCGGAGCGCAGGTTGCCCGAGCCGTAATCGATCAGAGCGACGGTCGGCATGGCGCGGTCAGAGCACGCCTTTGGTGGACGGCGCCTGGCCCTGCGTCTTGGGATCAAGCTCCACCGCCTGGCGCAGCGCCCGCGCCAGGGCCTTGAAGCCGCTCTCGGCGATGTGGTGGCTGTTCTCGCCGTAGAGCGTCTCCAGGTGCACGCAGGCGCCGGCGTTCATGGCGAAGGCGTGGTGGAACTCCTTGAACAGCTCGGTGTCCATCTCGCCGATCTTGTCGCGCGGAAAGGCGACCTTCCAGATCAGATAGGGGCGGTTGGACAGGTCGAGCGCGCAGCGGGTCAGCGTCTCGTCCATGGGAATGTACGCCAGGCCGAAGCGGCGCACGCCCTTGAAGCCGTCGAGCGCGGACTTGACCGCCTGGCCGAGCGCGATGCCGGTGTCCTCCACCGTGTGGTGCATGTCGATGTGCAGATCGCCCCGGGTTTCGATCTCCACGTCGATCCCCGCATGGCGCGCGAAGCCGTCCAGCATGTGGTCGAAGAAGCCGATCCCGGTGGCGAGCTTGGACACGCCGGTCCCGTCCAGGTCGACACGGACGCGGATCTGGGTCTCCTTAGTGTCGCGGCGCACCTCACCCGTGCGGTGGGCGCCGATCTGCGAACCGTCCGCCATGGCTGGCCTCCCTGTCCTCGCCTAGATCAGACCGGCGGCCTGGGCCAGGGCTTTCAGCGGCGTCTGCGGGCGCGGACCGTAGTGGCTGATGACTTCGGCGGCGGCGAGCGCGCCCAGGCGCCCACAGACCTGGGCGTCCAATCCCCGCGACAGGCCGTAGAGCACGCCCGCGGCGTACTGATCGCCTGCGCCCGTCGTGTCGATCACCGTGTCCACCGGCGCAGCGGCGATCTCGGTGGTGACGCCGTCGGCGACGATGAGCGAGCCGTGCTCGCCGCGGGTCACGACGGCGGTCTTCACCTTGGCGGCCAGGGCGCGCACGGCCTCGTCGAAGCTCGATAGCTGGAACAGGGCGCTCGCCTCCGCTTCGTTGGCGAAGACGATGTCGGTGTCGGTCTCGATGAAGGCCAGCAGGGCGTCGCGGTGGCGCTCCACCACGAAAGCGTCCGAGAGGGTCAGCGCCACGCGCCGTCCGCCGCTGCGCCCGAGCGCCGCCGCCTTGGCGAAGGCCGCGCGCGCCTGCGGCGGATCGAACAGGTAGCCTTCCAGGTAGGTGATCTCGGCGCCGGCGATCAGGTCCGGGTCCACGTCTTCGGGCGTCAGTGCGTTGGCGGCGCCAAGGTAGGTGCACATGGTGCGCTGGCCGTCGCCGGTGACATTGACCAGGCAGCGTCCGGTGCCGTCGCCGCCGTTCAGCGGCGTGGGTCGGAAGTGTACGCCGATGGAGGTGATGTCATGGCGGAACACCTCGCCCAGCGCGTCGTCGGCCACCTTGCCGACGTAGGCCGCGCGGCCGCCAAGGCTCGCGACGCCGGCCACCGTGTTGCCGGCCGACCCGCCTGAGGCCTCGACGCCGGAGGCCATGCGGCCATAGAGGCTGACCGCGCGCTCGGCGTCGATCAGCGTCATGGCGCCCTTGGCCAGGCCTTCTTCGGTCAGGAACGCCTCGTCCGCCGGGGCCAGCACGTCGACGATGGCGTTGCCGACGGCGGCGACGTCGAAGGAGGCGGGCATGTCGGGTCCGTTCAGGGCGTCGGAGAGCGCGCCTTATAGCGGTCCCCCGGCCCAGGGCAACGCGGAGGCGGCCGCGCCGAGGCCATCCATTACGGCGCCCCTACGGCTTGCGGCGTTTCAGGGCGACGTAGTAGGCGCCCTCGCCGCCGTGGTGCGGATCGGCGGGCGACAGACCCGCGACCACCGATCGCAGACGTGCGTCGGCTAGCCACTCCGGCGCGCGTCGGCGCAGCACGCCCTCGCCCTGCACGCCCTTGCCGGTGATCACCAGCACCGCGCGGAATCCCTGGGCTTGCGCGCCTTCCAGGAACGCCAGCAGGCGCGCTCGCGCCCGGTCCTGGTCTAGCCCGTGCAAGTCGAGCCGGGCGGCGATGGGGTCGCGACCGCGGGCGATACGATGGCGGCGATTCGGCTCGATGCCCTCCGGCGCCTGCGGCAGGGGCCGCAAGCGTAGAGGCATCAGAGGAGGTGAGGAGGCGTTGGGTCTGGTGCGGGTGGGCGAGGGCGGCGCGGGCGGCTTCGGCTTGGCCTCAGGGGCGGGCGGGAGCGGCGGCGCGCGGCCCGGCGCGGGCCGGCGGAGGGGGTTCGGCCGCTGTGGCGCG
>CAXTUT010000031.1:0-12966 GCA_964247465.1 uncultured Caulobacteraceae bacterium
CGGGGCATCGGGTCTTCCTCTTAATCCCGGGGGGTGGGGGTAGGCGTACGCTGCACGTCTGCGTGCATGGCGCGGAGGGTCACTTCCTGCTCGACGGTCTCGACGCGGGAGGTGCAAATGACGTGGATTTCTTCCTTCAGCAGGAGCCGCTTCTCGACGACGAGCGTCTCCTCCAAGATCGGGTAGATCACCGTGTCGCCCTCGCGGCGTATCGCCGGCGCCGCCTCCACGATGCGGTTGATGCTGACGCGCTCGATGACGACCTCGTCGCGACGCAGGGCCTGCGTCACTCGTTCCTGGCGCTCCTCCACATGGGTGGAGACGCGCACGCGGCCAGTCTCGACGACCGCCTTGGAGATCGTCGCCTGTTCGGCAACCAGCGCGATGGTCAGATCGTCACGAGGCGGCGTCTCGACGGTCATGTGCGACTCCGATGAACTGAGGGTGGCTCGATCTGACCGACGCTCGGCGCGGGGAACAATGGCGAGACAGGCCAGCAACGCTTCCGCTGCGCCAACCCTGCCACCACGAGGCTGACGACATCTCGGCGTCGTCCTCGCGACGGGCGCGAGCGGCCCTGCGACCGCCCGCGAAGCTAAGCCGATCAGCCGGCTCTACTGACGGCGGTCGACGTAGGTGTAGCGGGGACGATCCGCCCAACTTGGGTGACGAGCCCCCGCCTGTGCGCCGACGATGGCTGCGACCAAGCCCAGCGCCATGGCCAGAAAGGTCCCGAAAGCCGCCGCGGCCGTGGCCCCGGCCGCCTTTGTCGCGTCTTGTTGGATCGCCGCCGCGTTCTGCTGCATGGACGATTGGGCGTCTTGCATCATGTTTTGAGTGCGAGCCCCCGCATCAGCTCGTCCCGATTGCTGCGCGAGCGTCGCGCTGGATGCGTTCGCCGCCATACCGGCCGTTTGCATCATCGCTCCACCAAGGCCCGAAAGCGCGGAGCCAGCGATGAAAAGCACGGCGAAGGAGGTCACCGCCCAGACGGCTATTCCCTGCAGCGCTCCGCCGTGATGGTCCGGATTGGCCGTCGAACGGGCCGCGACCCAGGCGCCGAACCCCAAGGCGACCAGATTGGCCAAGGCGACCCAGATCATTCCTATGATACCGGCGCTCGCCGACATGCCTGAAGACTGGCCGATCGCCGCGGCGGCTATACCGAGCGCGGCGCCCAGCAGATTGAGCATGACCGAGGTGATGAGCGCTACGACGCCGCCCAGCAGGGTCGAACCCCAAGTTAAGAGTGGATACGAGTAGTGTCGCGATGCATCTGCTTCTGCAACGGTCATGAAGCCTCCTCGCCTGACCTTGCGCCAGGCCGCCCGATTTACATAAGACCGGTCGGCGGGGAACGTTCCTATCGTATGTAATTTTACACACAAAATCGCGGGTTTTGTGGGAGGTGCGCCAGGAGAAAAACCATCGGTCTTCATGGCGCTGCGTTTAGGCCGTCCGGTTCGATCGTCGGACTCTGATCCCTATGCCCATCCCCTTTGTCGGCGCCTGGCATACGGCTTCCCGACTGGGATAAGCCATGGATTGGTCATTCAGGCGCCCAGGACGCCGCGCGCGGAAGACGAGGATTAAACTTTAACTTCGACCACAAACGCTGATCTAGACTGACCGGGTCGGGCTTGAACGTCGAACGCCCCTGTGACCCAACACCGCTGACGGCGGGCGAGGACCAGGCTCATGGATGTCGCAACGAGCGGCCCGAAGCGGATCGCGATCATCGGCGGCGGCGCAGGGGGTTTGGAATTAGCTATTCGCCTAGCCCGACTGACGCGGCCGGGTTCGCGCGCCCAGATCACCCTGATCGATCGTCACTCGACACACATCTGGAAGCCGCGGTGGCATGAGATCGCGGCGGGCCTGCTCGTGCCGGCGCAGGAGGAGGCGAGCTACGCCGTCCTGGCGCAACGGCATGGCTTTGATTTCGAGTTGGGTGAGGTCGAGCGGCTGGATCCCGAGCGGCGACGCCTGAGTCTTGCGGCCACCCCCTATCCCGCCGGCGACGCCGTCGCCCGTGGCGAAGGCGATGATCTTCTGCCGGCTCGCGACTTGGCCTACGACACAGCGGTGCTCGCGATCGGCAGCACCATCGACGACTTCGGCATCCCGGGCGTGCGCGAGCATTGCTATACGCTGGACACCGCGGCGGCGGCGGAGCGGCTGCATCGGGCAGTGCTGGCCAAGGCCGTTCGCGTTCAGGCCGGGCTCCAGACCAACTTGCGCGTA
Organism: uncultured Caulobacteraceae bacterium; assembly: GCA_964247465.1. Classification (GTDB taxonomy): domain Bacteria; phylum Pseudomonadota; class Alphaproteobacteria; order Caulobacterales; family Caulobacteraceae; genus CAHJWH01. The sequence continues at coordinate 2,245 of CAXTUT010000031.1, forward strand.
GTGATCGTCGGGGCGGGGACAACCGGCGTGGAGCTGGCGGCAGAGCTGCGCAACGCCGCGGGCCGCCTGCCGCAGTACCAGAGCTTGCTGCAGACCGGTCAGCTCAGCCTCACGCTGCTGGAGATGGCCGACCGTCCGCTGGCGAGTTCGCCGCAGGCTGTCTCAACATATGCCCGCGACATGCTTCGCGCTCACCGCGTGGACATGCATTTCGGCTCCAAGGTCATAGGCGTCCGACCCGACGGCGTGAGATCGCACGGGGGGGATTGGACGCCCGCGGACGTGACCGTCTGGACCACGGGTGTGCGGGCGAGGACACTCGCGAACCCGTTGACGGGCCTGCAGAGCACGAAAAATGGTCGCATCGAGGTTGACGGCAACCTGCGGGCGCTGGACCTCGACGGACGGTCCTTGCAAGACCTCTACGTCCTGGGCGATTGCGCCGCCGCGCCGATCAAAGGCGGCGGCGTAGCGCCGGCGACGGCCCAGACCGCGCACCAGCAGGCCGGCCTGCTCGCCCGATCCCTCGCGCGCCAGCTACGCGGGCGTCCGGCGTTGGACTTCCACTATCGTTACAAGGGAACGCTCGTTTCGTTGGGCGGGGACTCCGCCGTCGGCGACGTTCCAACGGCGAGCAAAAGCCGCGCGCTCAGGGTTTCGGGGCTCGGCGCAAAGCTTGCCTACGCGAGCTTGTACGAGGCTCATCTCGTCGAACTCTACGGCGTCCGCCGCACGGCCGCCCTCGCGCTCAGCGGGGCGATCCGCCGCTCCGCCCAGCCGAGCGTAAAACTGAGCTGGTAAGCCGCCGCAGGGATCAAGGACGGCCGCCCTACCCGGCCGGCGCCGGTTCGGTAATCGTCTTGCGCTTGGCGTACACCGAGGTGAGGAAGGATGCCCCGATCAGCGCCGCTCCGATCAGGCCGGTGGCCACATCGGGGACGTCGCGCACCGGCGACACCACCATGAGCGCGGCCAGAACAAGGATCGCCCAGTAGGCGCCGTTCTCAAGGTGTGGATAGTCGGCCAGCGCGCCCCGATCCACGCACAGCAGCGTCATCTCGCGCACCGTGAGCGCGCCGATCCCCAGTCCGACTGCGATCCAGATCAGGTTGTCGGCTATGGCGAACGCCGCGATCACGCCGTCAAAGCTCATGGAGGCGTCCAGCAGTTCCAGATACAGGAAGCCGCCGACGCCGGCCTTGATAACGCGACTGGCGCCGTCCTCGCCGCGGGAGCCGGACAGGACGGCGCCAAGCGCGCGCGAGGCGACATAGCTGATAAATCCCAGCACGCCGGCCGTCAGGTAAGGAAGCTGTTCCGTCGCCGGCAGGGCGCGAGACGTCAGGAAAGCCGCCAGCATCGTCAAGGCGCCCTGTATCGCCTCCCACTCGCCGAAGCGGCGCAAAGGTTTCTCTATGACGGAGATCCAGTGCTTGTCCTTATCCCTGTCGAGGAAGTAGCTGAGTCCGATCATCATCAGGAAGGCGCCGCCAAATCCCGCCACTAGGGGATGCACGGAGTGCAGCTTGGCCGCGTAGGTCTGCGGATGATGGACCACCAGGTCCACCACTGCGCCCGGCGCCATGCCGGCGGCCGCCGAGACGATCAGGATCGGGAACACCAGGCGCATGCCGAAGACGGCAATGATGAGTCCCAGACCCAGGAAGATGCGCCGCCACGACGGCGTCCAGTTCTGCAGGATGGAGGCGTTCACCACCGCGTTGTCGAAGGCCAAGGATATCTCGAGCACGGCGAGGATCGCCACGGTCGCGGCGACCGCTGGACCTGCGAGGAAGAAGGCCGCGGCCACCCCCAGCAGCAGGGCCGCCAGGGGCACGCGGAAATAGCTGAGGGCTGACTTCTGCAAGGCGCGGGTCCTGGATCGCGGGGGAAGACGCCGTCAGACCGCCGGACGGGCCGGATACGTCCTCAGCCACTCGACGAAGGTCTCCGATGCGCGCGCGCGTCGCGCCGAGTCTGCGTCAGCCTTAGACGCATCAAGACAGACCGGCTGGAATAGGTCCCTCCAATGCATTTTGTCGATCGCCCTCAGGATCGCAAGGTCCATGCGCCCCCGGGGCAAGCGCAGGAGGCGGTGGACGGCGACCAGGCTCCAAAGGTGGGCGGCGCAAGCCTGCCGACCTCCAAGTGGTCTGACGTGGAAAGCGTTCGATCGACGCCATCTGCAAGCTGACTCCCGAAAGCCGGGACCAGACACTAGTAGCCGCGCGCTACGCCTTCCCTGCGCGGGTCCGCCGCGCCCTCGTAGCCGCCGCCGGGAACGGCCACCACGCCGTGCAGGCCGCTCTCCTCGCCGGCGTTCGGCTTGACCTTCAGGCCGCGCGCCTGCAGCGCCGCGACGATGGCGGGGTCCTCGCCCGTCTCGATGGCCACGACGTCGCCGCGCGCCACGATGTTGGGCAGCGCGAAGGCCTGCTGCAGCGACAGCTTCCAGTCGATCCAGCCCACTAGCGCCTTGGCGACGTAGTCCAGGATGGACGAGCCGCCGGGGGAGCCCAGCGCCGCCACGAACCGCCCTTGCCGGTCCAGCACGATCACCGGCGACATAGAGGAGCGCGGCTGCTTGCCCGGCGCCACCGCATTGGCCGCAGCCCGCCCGTCCGGCTCCGTGGGAGAGTCGGAGAAGTCGTTCAGCTGGTCGTTGAGGAAGAAGCCGTCGACCATGCGCCCGTTGCCGAAGATCAGGTTCACCGTGGTGGTCATGGAGACCACGTTCCCCTGCGCGTCCACGATGGCGAAGTCCGACGTGCCGCCACGCTCCGCCGTGGCGTCCGCGGCGGCGGCCGAACCCTTAGGCGGATCGCCGTAGCTGACCGGCGCGCCGCCGAGCGTGGGGATCAGCGCGGCGCGCGCGGCGTCATAGGCTGGGTCGAGCAGGCCCGCGACCGGATCGGACACGAAGCGCGGATCGCCGATGTAGTGGTCGCGGTCGGCGTACATCAGCCGGCTGGCCTGCGAGAACTCGTACCAGGCCTGGGGGTCCTGCGGCCCGCGAGTGGCGATGTCGGTGGTGGAGAGCTCGCCCAGCACCTCCAGCACGCCCACGCCGCCTGCGGGCGGCGGCGGCGCGCAGACCACATACTGGCGGTACGGCCGGCAGAGCGGCGCGCTCACGCCTGGCCGGTAGTTCGCGATGTCAGCGGCGCTCAGCGTCCCGGGCAGGGGCTCCTGGCGCGTCTTGGCGGCGATCGCCTGCGCCACCTCGCCCGCGTAGAGCGCCGGCGCGCCGTCCTGGGCAAGATGGTGCAGCATGTCGGCGTAGGCGGGATTCTTCAGCACGTCGCCGACCTGATAGGGCGTGCCGTCCGGCTTGGTGAAATAGGCCCGCGCGTCGGGGGTGGAGGACTCCGGGAACGGGCCGACGATGTCCTTGGCCAGCCTGGGCGTGACCTGGAAGCCGTCGCGCGCCAGCCGCTCGGCGCCCGCGAACAGCGCGCTCCAGGCCAGCCGCCCGTGGTCCTTGTGCGCCAGGGCCAGCATGGCCACCGCCCCCGGCACGCCGGTCACCCGCCCGCTGACCAGCGACTGGTGAAAGTCCAGCGGGCGCTGGTCCGGCCCGAGCAGCATTCCGGCGGTGGCGCCCGACGGCGCGGTCTCGCGGCCGTTGTAGGCGCTGACCTTGTGGGTGCGCGCATCGTAGTAGAGCATGAAGGCGCCGCCGCCGAGACCCGAACTCTGCGGCTCCACCAGCCCCAGCGTCGCCTGCACCGCCACCGCCGCATCCGCAGCGCTGCCGCTGGCCCGCAACACCTTAAGCCCGGCCTCCACCGCCAGCGGGTTGGCGGCGGCGACCATGGCGTGGGCGGCGAAGCCGGATTGGGCGGGCGTTGTCGACGGTGGCCCCGCCTGGGCGTCGGCGACATTCGTAAGCAGGAAAAAGGCGCAGATGAGAAGGGCGGGACGGCGCATGCCTATAATGGTCAGGGCGTAGATCGCGGCGTCAAGCGCCTTCAGCCAGACTTGACGACAACTTGGAACTGCATTCGAGTAGCGGCGCGCAGACCCGGGCCGGTCCGCAGACGGAGGCGGTGATGTGGAGGCGGTTCGGCGCGCCTGTGGCGCTGGGGCTGATGTGCATGGCGGACGCCGGTGCGGCGCATGCAGGATGGTTCGGCCCGAGCTATCCCGCCGTAGGCAAGACCGCCCCGACCTTCACCGCCGTCATGCCCGATGGCCAAGAGCTAACGCTCGACGACTATAAGGGGCAAGTGCTCATCATCAACTTCTGGGCCACGTGGTGCGGACCTTGCAAGCAAGAGCTGCCTCTGCTCGACGCCTTCTACAAGCAACGTAGGGATTACGGCCTGCGGGTCATCGCGGTCACCACCGAGAATTCATTACCCATGTACAAGTTGGCGCCCTTGCAGAAACTCCTAGCGGTGCCGCTCATGGGATTCATGCGGGGCGACTACGCGCCGATCAATGGCGCCGTGCCGACGAACTATGTCATCGATCGCGCAGGTGTGGTTCGCTACGCCCAAGAGGGGGCTTTTGACCTTGAAACGCTGAACAAGGTCGTGATTCCGCTCCTCGCCGCGACCGCGCCGAGCGCGTCTCCGGCCACCCTTTCGACGACCGCGGCGGTCGCGACCGCCCTGCCAACCGGTGCTGCGCCAACCAAGCCATAATGGACTAGCTTGCTCGCAGGCCCGCATTCCTCTACAAGCCCCGCCTTCTCGGAGCCGCCTGGCCATTGGCATGCCATGGCGGTTCGTCATGCTGTTTCAGAGGGGCGCCGCCTCATCGCGCGCGCTATGCAAAATGCCGAAGCTGAAGACCAAGTCGGGCGCGAAGAAGCGCTTCAAGATCACGGCCACCGGGATGGTTAAGGCCGGCGTCGCCGGCAAGCGCCACCGCCTGATCAGCCACAACGCCAAGTACATCCGCACCAACCGCGGCACCAAGGTGCTGTCGGCCTCTGACGCGCCGAAGATCAAGGCGTACATGCTGCCCTACGGCTAGCCGTACCGTCCACGACTCTTCGTTCAGATCAGACAAGGTGACATGACATGGCTCGCGTGAAGAGGGGCGTGACCGCCCACGCCCGGCACAAGAAGGTTCTCGAAAAGGCGAAGGGCTTCTACGGCCGTCGCAAGAACACCATCCGCGTCGCCAAGGCGGCGGTGGACCGCGCGGGGCAGTACGCCTACCGCGACCGCAAGGTGAACAAGCGCACCTTCCGCTCGCTATGGATCCAGCGGATCAACGCGGCGGCGCGGGAGGAAGGCTTCACCTACTCCCAGTTCGTCCACGGCCTGAACCTGGCCGGCGTGGAGATCGATCGCAAGGTGCTCGCCGACATCGCCGGCCAGGACCCCGCCGGCTTCAAGGCCATCGCCGAGCAGGTGCGCGGCGCGCTGGCGGCGTGACGTGAGCCCTTCCCGTCGGCGGATGGGGAAGGGGCGGGGTTCGGGGTGATGGCGCCGCGGCTTCCAGAAGGAGCGGCTATGTGGCGAAGAAGATTCGTGGCTCCGCTAGTGTTCGGCTTTTCCGGCCCACTTCTGGCGGGCTGCGTAATCCCGGGAGGCCTGCACCAGCCCACGTTGGATCGAATGCACGAGAGCATAATCACTGCTGTTCCGCTTGGAACGTCAGAAGCATCAGCTCAGAAAACGATGGAATTGCACGGTTATCGCTGCGCCTACTCAGACGAATGGCTTGGCTGCACATCTTCCGGTTCGATCCCATGGGAGATTTTCACCCGAACTTGGGGTGTTCGCTTTGCCATCAGGAACGGTGTTGTGATCGACTATCAAGTGACGACCGATCTCAACGCTCCTTGAAGCCGAGACGGCCCACCGGCGGCGCCCTCACCCTCACCCCTGCTCCTCCTCATCCGCCGACGGGAGGGATCGTGCTTGCGCTGGCCGCGGGCTTGCCGCTTTAACGACGGCCATGAGCGACCCTGCGAATCTTAAAGCCGACATCACGACGGCCGTCGACGCCGCGCCTGATCTGCAGGCGCTCGAAGCCGTCCGCGTCTCCGTCCTCGGCAAGCAGGGTTCAATCTCCGCCCTGCTGAAGTCGCTGGGCGCCATGAGCCCGCCGGAGCGGCGCGAGCGCGGGCCGCAGATCAACGGTTTGCGGGACGCGGTCCAGGCTCGCATCGCCGACCGGCGCGAGGCGCTGGAGGCCTCGGCGCTCGACGAGCAGCTGAAGGCCGAGGCGCTGGACCTCACCCTGCCCGCGCCGCCGCGCCGCCGCGGCACGCTGCACCCCACGCTGCGCACGATGGACGAACTGAGCGCCATCTTCGCCGAGATGGGCTTTGCGGTGGCGGAGGGGCCCGACATCGAGGACGACTGGCACAACTTCACCGCGCTGAACTTTCCGCCCAAGCACCCGGCGCGCGAGATGCACGACACCTTCTTCCTCGCCCCCGACGAGAGCGGCGAGCGGCGCGTCCTGCGCACCCACACCTCGCCCGTGCAGGTCCGCACGATGATGAGCCAGTCGCCGCCCATCCGCATCATCGCGCCTGGCCGCACCTACCGCTGCGACAGCGACGCCACCCATGCGCCCATGTTCCACCAGATCGAGGGTCTGGTGATCGACCGCGACATCCACATGGGCCACCTGAAGTGGACGCTGAACACCTTCCTGGCGCGGTTCTTCGAGGTCGAGGGCGTCACCACGCGCTTTCGCCCGCACCACTTCCCCTTCACCGAGCCGTCGGCCGAGATGGACGTTCAGTGCGACCGCTCCGGCGAGGCCATCCGCATCGGCCAGGGCGCCGACTGGCTGGAGATCATGGGCTGCGGCATGGTTCATCCCAACGTGCTGAGGAACTGCGGCGTCGATCCCGACCAGTGGCAAGGCTTCGCCTTCGGCGTCGGCGTGGACCGCCTGGCGATGCTGAAGTACGGCATGCCGGACGTGCGCGACACCTTCGCCAGCGACGTCCGCTGGCTCAGGCACTACGGCTTCTCGCCGTTTGCAGCGCTCCCGCCGCTCGGAGTGGCCGGCTAACCTCTCCTCCCTGTCCGGCGAGGGAGGTGGCGCGGCGCCTCAGCGCGGCGATGTGGGGGCGCTACGCCACCGCCTTCCTGCGCGCCTTCTTCGCCGGCGCGCTCAGCGCCGCCACCCGCGCCTTGCGCCGGCGCTCCTGGCGGTCCAGCACTTCGGCCAAGTACTTGCCGGTCCAGCTCGCGGGGTCGCGGGCCACCTGTTCCGGCGTGCCTTCCGCCACGATCAGGCCGCCGCCGTCGCCGCCTTCGGGGCCGAAGTCGAGCAGCCAGTCGGCGGTCTTGATGACGTCGAGGTTGTGCTCGATGACCACCACGGTGTTGCCCTGGTCGGCCAGCTCGTGCAGCACCTCCAGCAGCTTCTTGGTGTCCTCGAAGTGCAGGCCCGTGGTGGGCTCGTCGAGGATGTAGAGGGTGCGCCCGGTCGCGCGGCGGCTCAGCTCCTTGGACAGCTTCACCCGCTGGGCCTCGCCGCCGGAGAGCGTGGTGGCCGACTGGCCGACCTTGACGTAGCCGAGACCCACCCGCTTCAGCGTCTCCATCTTGTCGCGGATGGAGGTGACGACCTTGAAGACGTCCGCCGCCTCCTCCACCGTCATGTCGAGCACGTCGCTGATCGACTTGCCGCGGTAGAGGATCTCCAGCGTCTCGCGGTTGTAGCGCCGGCCCTTGCAGACGTCGCAGGTGACGTAGACGTCGGGCAGGAAGTGCATCTCGATCTTGATCAGGCCGTCGCCCTGGCAGGCCTCGCAGCGGCCGCCCTTGACGTTGAAGCTGAACCGGCCGGGGCCGTAGCCGCGCGCCTTGGCCTCCGGCAGGGCGGCGAACCAGTCGCGGATTGGGCCGAAGGCGCCGGTGTAGGTGGCGGGGTTGGAGCGGGGGGTGCGCCCGATCGGACTCTGGTCGATGTCGATGACCTTGTCGAACTGGGTCAGCCCCTCGATCCGTTCGTGCGCGGCCGGCGCGTCGGATGCGTTGTTCAGCCTGCGCGCCGCGGCCTTGTAGAGCGTCTCGATGGTGAAGGTCGACTTGCCGCCGCCGGACACGCCGGTGACGCAGGTGAACAAGCCCACGGGGATTTCGCCGGTGACGTCCTTCAGGTTGTTGCCCCGCGCGCCGATGACGCGGACGACCTTCTTCTTGTCGGGCTTGCGGCGGACCTCGGGGATGGCGATCTCGCGCGCGCCGGTCAGGTACTGGCCGGTGACGCTGGCCTTGACCGCCATGATGGCGTCAGGCGTGCCCTCGGCGATGATGTGGCCGCCGTGGACGCCGGCGGCGGGGCCCATGTCGATGACGTGGTCGGCGGTCAGGATCGCCTCCTCGTCGTGCTCCACCACCAGCACCGAGTTGCCGAGGTTGCGCAGCTCCTTCAGCGAGGTCAGCAGTCGGGTGTTGTCGCGCTGGTGCAGGCCGATGGACGGCTCGTCGAGCACGTACAGCACGCCCGTCAGCCCGCTGCCGATCTGCGACGCCAGGCGGATGCGCTGGCTCTCTCCGCCCGACAGGGTGCCCGACGCGCGCGCCAGGGACAGGTAGTCAAGCCCCACCTCGACCAAGAAGCGCAGGCGGTCGTTGATCTCCTTCAGGATGCGCCGTGCGATCTCAGCCTGCTTCTGGGTCAGCGTCGGCTCCAGCGCGCCGAACCAGCCGCGCGCGTCGCGGATCGACAGGGCCGAGACCTCGGCGATCGAGCGCGCGCCGATCTTCACCGCCAGCGCCTCGGGCTTCAGCCGCGCGCCGTGGCAGGCCTCGCAGGGCGTCTCAGACTGGTAGCGGCCCAGCTCCTCGCGCACCCAGGCGCTGTCGGTCTCCTTCCAGCGGCGCGCGAGGTTCGGCAGCACGCCCTCGAACGGCTTGGAGACCTCGTACTTGCGCGCCTGGTCGTCGTAGACGAACTTGATCTTTTCCGCGCCCGTGCCCTGCAGAACCACCTTGCGCGCCGCCTCGGGCAGCTCGAACCACGGCTTGTCCATGGAGAAGCCGTAGTGGCGGGCCAGCGCCTGCAGCGTCTGGGTGTAGAGCGGCGAGGGCCCGCGCGCCCACGGGGCGACGGCGCCGTGGTGCAGGGTCTTGTCCTTTTCCGGGATCACCAGGTCGGCGTCGAAGGTCAGCTTCATGCCCAGCCCGTCGCAGGTGGGGCAGGCGCCGGTGGGGTTGTTGAACGAGAACAGGCGGGGCTCGATCTCGCTGATCGTGAAACCCGATACGGGACAGGCGAACTTCTCGGAGAACAGCAGCCGGTGCGGTTCCGTCTCGCCCGCGGCCGCGTTCGCCCACTCGGCGATGGCGATGCCGTCGGCCAGGCGGAGCGCCTGCTCGAAGCTGTCGGACAGGCGGGTCTCCAGCCCGTCCTTGGTGACGATGCGGTCCACCACGACATCGATGTCGTGCTTGAACTTCTTGTCGAGCTTGGGGGCGTCCTCGATGGCGTAGAACTCGCCGTTCACCTTCAGCCGCTGGAAGCCCTGGCGCTGCCAGTCGGCGATCTCCTTCCTGTACTCGCCCTTGCGGCCGCGTACGACCGGCGCGAGCAGGTACAACCGCGTGCCGTCCGGCAGGGCCGTGATCTTGTCGACCATCTGGCTGACGGTCTGGCTCTCGATCGGCAGACCCGTGGCGGGCGAATAAGGCACGCCGACCCGCGCCCAGAGCAGGCGCATGTAGTCGTGGATCTCGGTGACCGTGCCCACGGTGGAGCGGGGGTTCCTGGAGGTGGTCTTCTGCTCGATGGAGATGGCCGGACTGAGCCCCTCGATCAGGTCCACGTCCGGCTTGCCCATCAGTTCCAGGAACTGGCGGGCGTAGGCTGACAGGCTCTCCACATAGCGCCGCTGCCCCTCGGCGTAGATGGTGTCGAAGGCCAGGCTCGACTTGCCCGAGCCGGACAGCCCGGTGAGCACCACCAGCTGACCCCGGGGGATGTCGACATCGACGCCCTTGAGGTTGTGCTCACGCGCGCCGCGCACGCGGATGAAGTCGTGTTCGGGCATCGGGCGTTCCGGGTCTGCGCTGCGGGGCAGGCGCGATCCTCATATGTAGGGCGGGAGGGTAGCGTGGCATGGGGAACGGAGCAAGAACTCTGCGCGGGATGTGTGGCTTAGTCAGTCACCCGCAACTCCGGAGCAGCTAGCGATAGACGCGTCGCCGGTTGATGTAGATTTCTTATACGACACGCCGTTCACCAGAATCTCACAGGTGATGTCAGAGTTGTATTTGCTCTCTCCTAAAAAGGGCATAGATTGGTTCTGGGCAGCCAAGTACAGGTGCCCGCCGGCTGAAACTGTAAAGTCTTCGTGCCAGTTAAGTGCCGTTTTGTCGAACTGTTCGGTACCACCCGTTGCATTGGCTGTGGTGATGTCCGCGATGTGGCCTATAACGGGATCGTCGCCTTTCACGTCGCTTGTCGTCACCTTGTAGGTCACTTGGTAGGAGGATGGCCCGCATCCGATGAGGCACGGACATATAGCGAAGAGGGCCAGCAGGGCCGGAAGGTGTCGCCTCATTATTCCCAGTCTCCATGCCGACATACTCGTAGGGGATAAGCGGCGTTGTGCAATCCCCGGTTTGCCCATTAACCCACCGCCTTTATGGGCACACGGCGACCGGTGCTCCTCCCGTTTGCGTGCGGTTCTAAATGGCTGCTGGCTACGCTTGGGGCATCGGTCCCTGTCCTAGGCGCGCGAGCAAGGTGGAGTGGGGGGGGGGGGGGGGGGGGGGGGGGGGGCGGCGCCGG
>CAXTUT010000031.1:12976-15529 GCA_964247465.1 uncultured Caulobacteraceae bacterium
AAACGGGGGGCGGGCCCCGCTGGGGCCCGCGGGCCGTGGCCTCGGCCCGCCCCCACGGGGCCGCCCCGCGGGGCGCGCGCGCGCCAAGGCGACCTGCTGCGCAGGCGAGCCTGCGGCTCGACCTTGACCCGCCCTGCGCGCGGCGGCTGACCGGAGGGGTCGGAACGAGGGGCGCGTCGTGTTTAAAGGTTCGACGGGCCTGCGGGCCGCGTCGAACACAGGGCTGGGCGGAAGGAAGAGAAGGGTGGGTGTGGCCGTCTTCTCCTCCCCTGCGAAGCGGGGGAGGTGGCGCGGCGCAACCTGCGCCGTGACGGAGGGGGCGTCGCCGCGCCGGTAAGCCGATCTTCCCACGCGCGCCAGCCAACGCTGCATTTGTTGAGAAGCGGTGCTCCGGCAGTTCTCAGAGCAACGTACTTACAATGCTAGGAGGAGCGCGTAATTGCCTACTTATCTACGTCGCAGGTAATAAACTACACATTGTGCCTCATTTCCCGTTCAACCTGATGTTTCTACCAGAAATATGGGGAGTGGAAGCAGTGGCAGACCTGTCGGAGGCTGAGGTGTCCTCCACCACGAGAAGTCTTGGCCGCATGTCAGTCCTGCTGACGATCAGGAGGCCTAGACGCAGGTCCCTCCGTCTGTGGCTAAGGAGGGCAGACGAACTCCGCGCAGCGTTGAGCCGACCATAGATATTCTGCCGCTTCGCCGCACGACACCAAAGGTCAGCTGTGAGTCGTTTTCGCTTGAACGCCCTTCCCATGAGCGGACGCGCCATCGTGTTCGGTCGGCTCCACACCAACGCATCGGAGCGGCGTCCTTGGCCGCCGCTCAGAACCTGTAGGTGACGCCGGCGGAGACCTGGGGGTAGTAGGCCAGGAACTCGCCGTCGTGGCGCACGTCGTACTCCACTTCGGAGATGTAGGGCGCGATCAGGCCCGGGTTCTGCAGGGCCAGGCCGCTCACCGGGGCCAGGCGGGCGTCCGGCGGGTGGCTGAAGGCCACGCCGGCGGTGAACTTGAAGCCGAAGTGGCCGCGGTGGGTGAAGGTGTTGTCGAAGCCCAGACCCACGAAGGGCGCGGGGCTCGACAGGTCCGCGTGGCCGGCGCCCTCGCCGAGCTGGGCGGGCGAAACGCTGACCCCGTCCACGGTGACGTTGCGGCGGTAGAACAGCGTCACGTCGGCCCGGCGGGGACCCGCCACCGCGCCTGCGCTGATCACGAACGGGTTGGCGAAGGGGTGCAGGTCGGCGAAGCCGCCGCCCTCGGACAATCGCACCTTGGCGTTATAGTGGACCTGGCCCGCGTTGCCGGAATAGTCGAAGTTCAGATAGGTCCCCCGCCCGCGCAGCGTGACGTAGCGGTTCAGGCCGTATTCGACGTCGCCGCCCACGCCGTCGGTCCCCACCGTGGCGCCGACGGCGAGCCGCTCGGGCGAAAGCAGGCCGGACGAGAAGGGCGCCTGCTGGGCGGCGACCGGCGAGGCGCAGGCGAGCGTCAGGACGCCCATCGAAACGGCTAGACAGGCGGACGGACGGAAGCTGGACATGGGACGCTCTCGATTACGCTACGGGCGCGGTCGAGGCGGAGAGTGCAGGACGGGGCTGAAAGCTTGATTAACGTCGCGCCGCACCGGGTTCACGTATCTGCAAGACGGCCGGCTCAGTCGTCGCGGTGGACGCGCTCGCGCCGCTCGTGGCGCTCCTGCGCTTCCAGGCTGAGGGTGGCGATGGGCCGCGCGTCCAAGCGGGCCAGACCGATCGGCTCGCCGGTCTCCTCGCAATAGCCGTAGGAGCCGTCCTCGATGCGGCGGAGCGCGGCGTCTATCTTAACGATCAACTTGCGCTGGCGGTCGCGGGCCCGAAGTTCGATGGCGCGATCGGTCTCAGAAGAGGCGCGATCGGCGACGTCGGGGTGGTTTTCGGTCACGTTCTGCAGAACAGCCACCGTCTCGCGCGCTTCGCGGATAATGTCTTCTTTCCAGGTCAACAGCTTTCGCCGGAAATACTCGGTCTGACGCAGATTCATGAAGGGTTCGTCGTCACGAGGTCGGAACACCTCCGTGACGGATCGGGCGGGCGCTTCAATCAGGGACGCGGACGCCTGCATGGACGAACTCACGTGTTGGGCCACATTATGGCGAGCGCTATATCCAGCTTGCGACGTCTGTGCAAACCCTGCTCGCCTGTTGCGTGCGACGTGCGACCATTCGTCAAGACCCCTCCCGCATCTCGCGCTTGGCCATTTCGACGGCGGCGCGGATTTCTATCTGTTCGAGCAGGCCGTCGAGGCCCGGGTCGTCGGTGTCGCTACGCGCCTCGCGCACGGCGGCGTGCAGCTGCTGCAGGACGGGGCCGTCCAGCGCCTCGGGATCGAGCGTGGCGAGGCGCAGCTCGTCCAGGGCATCCAGAATGCGCCCGGCGCGACGCACGGCGCGACGGCGCCGCTCCAGCGGCGACAGCGTTTCCTGCAGCGCCAGCAGCGCCTGGAGCGAGTCGACCGTGGCCAGGGAGGCGGCCCGCACGGGCTTGACCAGCCAGCCCTCGTAGCCCGCCAC
>CAXTUT010000032.1:0-15431 GCA_964247465.1 uncultured Caulobacteraceae bacterium
CCGCGCAGATGGGCGCGCGGCCCATCGCCGAACACGTCCAGGCCGCCAACGACCAGCACTACGAGCTGCCCGCCGCCTTCTTCGAGCGCGTGCTCGGTCCCAACCTGAAGTATTCCTGCTGCCTCTATCCCACCGGGACCGAGACGCTGGCGCAGGCCGAAGCACTGGCCCTGGCCGAGACCTGTGCGCACGCCGACCTGCACGACGGCCAGGATATCCTGGAGCTCGGCTGCGGCTGGGGCTCGCTCAGCCTGTGGATGGCCAAGACTCTGCCGAACGCGCGCATCACCAGCGTGTCGAACTCCGCCTCCCAGCGGGCTTTCATCGACGCGCAGGCGCGCGCGCGGGGGCTGGACAACCTGAGCGTGGTCACCTGCGACATGAACGCGTTCGAGACGGCGGGTCGCTTCGACCGGGTCGTGTCGGTGGAGATGTTCGAGCACATGGCCAACTGGCGCGCGCTGCTGGCGCGCGTGCGCGGCTGGCTGCGGCCGGACGGGCGGCTGTTCCTGCACGTGTTCAGCCACAAGACCACGCCCTACCGCTTCAACGCCGACGACCCGGCGGACTGGATCGCCCAGCACTTCTTCACCGGCGGCCTGATGCCCAGCCACGCGCTGGTGCGCCAGTTCGCCGAACTGTTCACGCTGGAGGCCGACTGGCGCTGGAGCGGGACGCACTACGCCCGCACCGCCGAGGACTGGCTGCGCAACTATGACGCCAACGCCGCGGAGATCGCGCCCGTGCTGCGCGAGGCCTATGGGGCCGACGCCAAGCTGTGGAGCCGGCGCTGGCGGCTGTTCTTCCTCGCCACAGCTGGCCTGTTCGGCCATGCGGACGGCGGCGAATGGGGCGTCAGCCACTATCGCCTCAGCCCCACGCCCGCCTGACCTCACGCCCGCTCGCCCCTTCGCCGGAGTCGCCCGATGTTGAAGATTACGATCGCTTATGTCGCCACCGGACTGGTCTTCCTCACGCTGGACGGCGGCTGGCTCTCCCTGGTCGGGCCGACGCTCTACAAGCCCGAGATCGGCGCCCTGCTGGCCGCCAAGGTGCACGCGCCGCCGGCGGTGCTGTTCTATCTGATCTACGTGGCCGGCCTGATCTACTTCGCGGTGCAGCCGGGTTTCGACACCGGCTGGATCAAGGCGGCCGTTTCGGGCGCGGTGCTGGGCCTGGTCGCCTACAGCGCCTACGACCTAACCTGCCAGGCGATCATGAAGACCTGGTCCACCAAGGTCAGCGTGGCCGACATCGCGTGGGGGACCTTCGCGAGCGCGGCGGCGGCGGCGGCGGGCGTGGCGATCACCCGGGCGGTCTCGCCCAAGCTCGGCGCCTGACATGGCCAGCCTGACCCTGGACTCCGGTCCTTCCGCGCCACCCTGGCCCCGCCTGCGGCGAGGCGGCGGTTTCAACGTGCAGATGCTGGCCCTGGCGCTTCGCCACAGCTGGAAGGTGGGCGTACTGAACGTCGTCGGCCCCGACGCATCGGTGCACCGCATCGAAGGGGCCAATCCGGGGCCGGAAGTGCGGCTGGAGGTGCGCGACAGCCGCTTCCTGCGCCGCGTGCTCGCCAGCGGCGACGTGGGCTTCGCCGACAGCTACATCGCCGGCGAGTGGGACAGCCCCGACCTGGCGCAGCTGCTGACTGCGTTTTCCGCCAACTTCGACCACATCGCCAGGCTGATGGACGGGAACCCCATACTGCGCTTTCTCAACGCCACGGCCCATGCCCTGAACCGCAACAGCCGCTCGGGCTCGCGGCGCAACATCTGCGCCCACTACGATCTCGGCGACGACTTCTACCGGCTGTGGCTGGACGCGGGAATGAACTATTCCTCCGCGCTTTACGACGGCGGCGCCTCCGATCTGGCCGCCGCCCAGCGCGCCAAGCATGCGGCGCTGGCCGACGCCATGGACCTGCAGCCGGGCCAGAGCCTGCTGGAGATCGGCTGCGGCTGGGGCGACTTCGCGCGCTTCGCCGCGGTTGAGCGGGGCGCGCAGGTGACTGCGATCACCGTCTCGCGCGCCCAGCACGACCACACCGCCGAGCGCATCCAGGCCGAGGGGCTGGGCGAGCGCATCGAGGTGAAGCTGTGCGACTACCGCGACCTGCAGGGCCGCTTCGACCGCATCGCCTCCATCGAGATGCTGGAGGCGGTGGGCGAGGCCTACTGGCCGGTCTATTTCCGCAAGCTGCGCGAGCTGATGGCGCCGGGCGGCCGGGCCGGCCTGCAGGTCATCACCATCCAGGACGCCCTGTTCGACGGCTATCGCCGCCGGCCCGACTTCATCCAGCTGAACATCTTCCCCGGCGGCATGCTGCCGAGCGAGCGGCGCTTGCGCGAGGAGACCGACCGTGCGGGCCTGGGCTGGACCGGCCTGCGCCGCTTCGGCCAGGACTACGCGCGCACCCTGGCCGAATGGGCGCGCCGCTACGGCGAACAGCTCGAGGCCATGCGCAGCCAGGGCTTCGACGTACGGTTCGACCGCCTGTGGCGCTACTACCTGGCCTACTGCGAAGCCGGTTTCCGCACCGCGCGCACCGACGTGGTGCAACTGGGATTGGGGATGGCCTGAGGCCTGCCGCGGTGGACGGCTGACAGGTCAGCCTGAAGGGAAGGCGCAGCCCCCTTCACCCGCACGCGGGTCCTCCTTCCCAGAGGAGGAGGATCAGATTGGCGACGTGGAGAGACTCCCCTTCTGGGGGAGCTGGCGGCGAAGCCGACTGAGGGGCCTTCAGCCTGGAACCGGCGGCGCAGCCCCTCCGTAAGAGCAAGGATCAGGCGCGCGTCTCAGAGCTGGGCGAGGTGGCCGGTGGCGATGACGGGGCCGGTCGGCTGGCCTGTGGGCGAACCGCCCTTGGGCTCGACCGAGACGGCGAGCACCCCGTTGGCCAAGCCGCCCGCTTGCCCGGTGGAGATCAGTTGAACCGAGGAGCCGAAGGTGGCGACGCCGAGCGGCAGCGGCTTGCCGCCGGTCGGAATCAGCCATAGCTCCGGCGACCGGTCCGCCGCCGCTGTCACGGCGGCGGGCGTGAGCACGATGGCGTGGCGGCTCGGATCGTAGAGGGCGACGAACACCGTCGGTCCCTTGGGCGTGCCGGACAGGCGCGCGGTCAGCATCGGGGCGGCGATCGGCTGCGGGTGGGGCCACACCAGCGCCAGGGCCAGCCCCGCCGCGAGCGCCCCTGCCGCTGCGCTGGTGGCCCGCCACACAGCCAGCCGCCGCTTCAGCTGGAGCACCACCACCTCGCCGCCCTGCTGGCGCTCCAGGCGGCGGGCGATCTCGCGCCAGACGTCGGCGGGCGCGGGCTCGGCGGCGACCTCCTCGACCATGTCCGCCAGTCGCGCCTGCCAGCCCTCCACGTCGCGGGCGAAGGCGGGATCGGCGGTGACGCGATGGGCGGCCGTGCGATGCTCCGCTTCGTCCAGCACGCCCAGGGCGTATTCGGCGGCGAGGGCGTCGATGTCTTCGCCGGGTTCGGCGTCTGGCCCGCTCATCGCTCCAGACAGCTCCGCAGCCGCATCAGGGCGCGCCGCACCCAGCTTTTCATGGTGCCCAGCGGCGCGCCCGCGGCGTCGGCGAGGGAGGCGTAGGTCTGCCCGTCGAAGAAGGCGGCGCGGATGTAGGCGGCGTGCGCGGGCTCCAGTTCGCCCAGGCACGCTTGCAGCTGGCCTGCGGCCTGGTCGCGCTCCAGGGTCTCGCTGGCCAGGAGCGACGGGTCCGCCGCTTGCGCCGCGAACTCCAGCGGGCGGGCGAGATGCGCCTTGCTGGCGCGGAGTCGGTCGATGGCCCGGTTGCGCGCCAGGGTCGCGAGCCACGTGATCGGGCTCACGCCGCGGGCCGGGTCGAAGGACCCGGCGCGCCGCCAAACGCTCACATAGATGTCTTGCAACACGTCCTCGGCTTCGTCGCGATCCCTCAAGATACGCAGGCAAACGCCGAACAGTTTCGCCGAGGTGAGATCATAAAGCTGTCGAAGCGCGGCCTTGTCCCCGGCCGCCACGTGCTGGAGCGCTGCAACCAGCCGCTGACGATCCGCCGCTCCGTCCAAGCCCGCTCGCTCCCGCCCCGGCGTTGCGCGTAGGAGCTTTACACGGCCATGAGCCGCGGACGCAATGCGGGGCCGCCC
The DNA here is from genome assembly GCA_964247465.1 of uncultured Caulobacteraceae bacterium. Lineage (GTDB taxonomy): Bacteria > Pseudomonadota > Alphaproteobacteria > Caulobacterales > Caulobacteraceae > CAHJWH01. Next base: position 4,136 of record CAXTUT010000032.1, read on the forward strand.
GTTGCGACTCTCCTTTGAGGTTATAAATCCTCGCGAGACCCGACCGGCCATAGCCAGGCGGCCCCGCGCACGCCTGACGCGTCGCCGTGACGATGCCGCACGATCCTGGTGGCGACGGCGTCGGTGAACAGATAGGGTCGCATGGCGCGCGGCAAGGCGGGGTAGAGCGCCTCCACGTTGGACAGTCCGCCGCCGAGCACGATGACGTGCGGGTCGAGCACGTTGCAGATCGCCGCCAGCCCGCGCGCCAGCCGCGACACGTAGCGCTCCAGCGCGGCGGCGGCGCTCGGCTCGCCCGCCTCAGCGCGCGCCACGATCTCGGGCGCGCCCACCCCGGCCTCGCCGTAGTCGCGCTCGAAGGCCGGACCGGACGTCCAGGTCTCCATGCAACCCACAGCGCCGCACCAGCAGGCATGGGCGCCGCGCTCCTCGGCGTTCGGCCAGGGCAGGGGCGTGTGGCCCCACTCGCCGGCGATGCCGTTGGCGCCTTGGACCAGAGCGCCGTCGATCACCACGCCGCCGCCCACGCCCGTGCCGATGATCACGCCGAACACCGACGGGCTGCCCGCCGCCGCTCCGTCCACCGCCTCCGACAGGGCGAAGCAGTTGGCGTCGTTGGCCAAACGCACGCGCCGGCCGCTCGCCGCGGCGAGGTCGGCGCGGAGGTCGCGTCCGTTCAGGAAGGTGGTGTTGGCGTTGCGCACCAGCCCGCTGCTTGGCGAGAGCGAGCCCGGTATGCCCATGCCGATCGCCACGTCGCGCGCCGCCAGCGGCGCGACCTGCCGCGCGGGCTGCACGCCGGAGGGCGAGGCGCCGGGCGCGTCGGGATACGGGGAGGGTCTGTGCACCAGACAACCGCGCCGGCCGTCAGCCCGAAGCCATCGCCACGGCTTGCGCGCGTTGCTTCGTCAGTTCGATGAAGGCTTCGAGGGTCTCGCCGCTGACGTGGTGTTCGATCCCCTCAGCATCGATCTCGGCGGCTTCGGCGCTGACGCCGAGCGCGCGCAGGAAGCCGACCACGATCTGGTGGCGCGCACGCGAACGGGCCGCCACCGCCTCGCCCTGGCCGGTCAGGAAGATCGAGCGGTAGGGCTTGTTCTGCACCAGGCCCAGGCGCTTGAGCCGCTGGACCACCTTGGCGGCGGTGGCGCTGGACACGCCCATGTGGGCGGCGAGATCGGTCAGCCGCGCCTCGCCCTGTTCCAGGATGAGGTCGCCGACGAGCTCGACATAGTCCTCCGCCATCTCGGTGCTGTGCGCCTCCCGCGTGGCCCGGAAGGCCGCCGCGCGTCGGGCGGAGATCGGAACGTCCTTCATGTCTTCCCACGCTGGACGGCCTGCGGCCGGCGCACGCCCTTTTTCTACGCCGGAGCGGGCGGCCGGGGCAACCGCACGGAACTTACGCCATGGCTGAACCTTGATCCGAGGCGCATGGATACGGACGCGGGCTGAAAGATGATCAAGCCATGGCTGGCCGCACCGACGCTCCAGACCGACGCTCGCTCGCCGAGGTGCACGGCTCCGTGCCGCTGCCGCCCACCGGCGCGGGGTTCCTGAAGCAGTATAGGGCCTTCGCCGGCCCGGCCCTGCTGATCGGCGTGGGTTATATGGACCCCGGCAACTGGGGCACGGACCTGCAGGCCGGCGCCCAGTACCGCTACGGCCTGCTCTGGGTCGTGGCGCTGGCCAGCCTGATGGCGGTGGTGCTGCAGGTGATCGCCACGCGGCTCGGGCTGGTCACCGGCAAGGATCTGGCCCAGGCCTGCCGCGCCTGGCTGCCGGACTGGACGCGCTATCCCAACTGGCTGCTCGGCGAGATCGCGATCGTCGCCTGCGATTTGGCCGAGGTGCTGGGCGGCGCGGTCGCCCTGACCCTGCTGTTCCATATCCCGATGCTCTGGGCGGTGCTGATCACCGCGGCAGACGTGCTGCTGCTCCTGGCGCTGCAGCGGCTGGGCATGCGGCTGGTCGAGGCGGTGGTGCTGTTGCTGGTGGCCACCATAGCGGGCTGCTTCGCCATCGAGCTGTTCGTGCTGCCCCGCACCGCACCGGACATGGCGACGATCGGGCTGTCGCTGCTGCGCCCCGAGCTGGGGCGGCTGGGCATGGCGACGGTGGCGATCGGGATCATCGGCGCGACGGTGATGCCGCACAACCTTTATCTGCACTCCGCCCTGGTGCAGACCCGCAGGCTGCGCCCGGACACAGCCTCGCGGCGCGTGGCGATCCGCTGGAACGCGGTGGACTGCGTGGTCGCGCTCAGCCTGGCGTTCCTGGTCAACGCCGCGATCCTGGTGCTGGCGGCGGTGACCTTCTACGGCCGCAGCGGCGCCATGGTGGGCGGGCGCGCCTACGTGTTCAACGCCGACACCGACTGGATCCGGGTGGCGTTCCTGACGCTGACGCCGCTGCTGGGCGCGGGGGCCGCCAGCCTGCTGTTCGCGGTCGCTCTGCTGGCGAGCGGCCAGTCGAGCACCATCACCGGCACCCTGGCCGGCCAGGTGGTGATGGAGGGCTTCCTCGACCTGCGCCTGTCGCCATGGCTGCGCCGGCTGGTCACGCGCCTGGTCGCCATCGTCCCTGCGGTGCTGGTCATCGGCCTGCGTGGCGGCGGCGGGGTGAACGGCCTGCTCGTGCTCAGCCAGGTGGTGCTGGCGATGCAGCTGCCCTTCGCCATGTTCCCCCTGCTGCTGTTCACCAGCCGCCGCCGCCACATGGGCGAGCTCCGCATCGGACCGGCCCTGATGGCGGCGGGCTGGACCAGCGCGGCGCTGATCACCGCCATGGACCTCTACGGCCTGCCCGACGCCCTCAGGGATGCGGTCAAGGTCGTCATGGGCGGGTGAGCGGCGCGCCTATTTGGGCCGGCCGCGGATGATCGATTCCGGATGGCGGCCGAGGTAGTCGCTCAGCGAGCGGATCGACTGGGCGGCGGCGTTCAGCTGGCGGATGGTGTCCGGCAGGCTGGCGTCCTGGCTCGCGCCCTGACCGCTGAGCAGGCTGTTGGCGGCGGTCGCGGTGCCGTTCAGCTGGTCCGCGGCCTGGTTAAGCTTGCCGATCAGCGGGGCGATCTGGGGGCTGACCTGCGCCATCATCCGGTCGACCTGCGTCAGGGTGCCGTCCAGGTGGTGCACGCTGTCGGTCAGCTCCGGCGAGGAGACCAGCGTGGTGAGCCGGTCGGTGAGCCGCCGGACGTTCTGGCCGATCGCCTCGATGGGCACGCCATTGACCTTGTCCAGGATGGTGTTCAGCTTGTCGGTGATCTCCTCGATCCCGCCAGCGCGCGAGGTCGGCAGCTCGGCGTCGTCGCCGCCCGGGAACGAGGCGGCGCGCGCCGACGCCACGTGCTGCAGGATCAGGGTGGCGGTGCCGATGACGGGCGGATATTGGCCCAGTTGCAGGCGGTAGCCGCCCCGGATCAGGCCCCGAAGCGCCGCATCGGTGCTGGCGCGCATGTCGCCCTGGATCGGCAGGTTCAGGTTCTGCGGCTCGACCTCAAGCGTCACGTCGGTCACGGGCTCCTTGTCGCCGGGCTTCAGCGTCAGGTGGGCCTCCAGCACGCGCCCGATGCGCAAACCGCTCAGCAGCACCGGGGCGTCGGGCTCCGGCCGCTGGGCGGCGGCGGGGAAGGCGGCGCGGTAGCGGATCTGGGGTCCGCGCGGCTGGTCGGCCGCCTGCGCCTTGCTGGGATAGAAGTGGAACGTCGCCTGCATGGGACTGGACGGCTCGCCGTTGGCGGTCGCGGGCGTGTCGAACTCGATCCCGCCGGTGATCACCGAGCTGCCCGGCCCGATCGCAGCGCTGACGTGGCCCGCGTTCAGCTGCAGGTTGGCCGCATTGGCGTTGAAGAACAGCGTGTCGGCGCGCACCAGCCTGTCGTAGGGCGCGTCCACGAAGATGATCAGGCGCATGGTCTGGGTGTCCTGGATGTGGACCCGGGTGACCCGGCCGACCTGCAGGCCGTGGTAGTAGACGCCCGATCCCACGCGGGTCGAGCCGATATAGTCCCCTTCCAGAACGTAGAGCGTCCCCGGCGTGTCCGGCGGCACGGCCGGCGGCTGTTCGGTGCCGATGAAGTGGCGGGAGAGCGCGCCGTGCCCGGGCGAGACGCCGATGCTGACGCCCGACACCGCCGCCTTGAGCGAGGACAGGTCGGTCAGGTTCGGCTCCGCGCCGATCAGCCAGAATTTGGCCCCTTCGCGCAGATGAGGCCCCGCATTGGGCTCCAGCCGCAGGGTCATCTCCACGTCGTCCGACTGCTTGGCGATCTGGATCCTGACGACGTGGCCGACGGTCACGCCCTTGTAGACCACCGGCGTGTCGCCGGCCCGTGCGCCGCCGGAGCTCTTGAAGGTCACCACCACGTCCACGCCGCGGTTGGCCAGCGCCTGGATGCCCAGATAGATCACCACCAGCAGCGCCGCGAGCGGGATGGCCCACACCACGCCCGGCCAGCGGCCGCGCCGTTCGACGGCTTCTGTGTGCAGCCGGTCGCGGCGGGGCGAGGGCTCTTCTGGGCTGTCGCTCAAGCGCGTGTCTCCGAAACGTCCCACATCAGCCGCGGGTCGAAGGCCTTTGCGGCGATAATGGTGAGGATCACCACGCCTGTGAAGAAGGGCGCCGCATCGTCCGCCCGCCCGGTCAGCAGCGCGTTATAGTGCACGACCGGAACAAAGCAGGCGATCACCAGCGGGTCCACCATCGACCAGCGTCCGATCTCGTCGACCACCTGGTAGAGGCGGGTCTTGAACACCAGGCTGCGGGTGGAGTGCGAACGCACCGAGTAGATGAACCAGGCGATCGCCGTCAGCTTGGCGATGGGGATCAGGAAGCTGGCCAGGAACACCAGCCCCGCCAGTCCGTAGAGGCCGGAGGTGATCAGGTCGTGGACGCCGCCAATGATGTTGTAGGCGGTCGGCTGCAGGTTGATGGGGATGGTGGCGATGGGCAGCAGGTTGGCCGGCGCGTAGAACACCACCGCCGCCAGGGTGAAGGCGGCGGCGCGGCCGACCGCGTCGCGCTTGCGCGTCTCCAGCTTGTGGCCGCAGCGCGGACAGGGCTGCTTCTCCAGGTTGGCGGGCGCGAGCAGCTCGCACGCTTCGCAGCTCAACGTCGGCTGCTCGATCGCCACCGGCGGCTGGGGCGAGATCGCGCGCCACACCGCCTTCTTGTCCAAGGTGGCGCGGCTGAGCAGGGTGAGCAGCCCCGCCGCCATGAAGCAGATCGCGCCCGGCCCCAGGATCACCGTCACCGTCGCCGCCAGGCGGGCGTAGGCGACCAGGAAGGCGAGCAGGAAAACGTCGGCCATCGCCCAGGTCTGCAGGCTGTTGGACAGGCGGAACACCGGCCCGAGCCAAGGCGGCCGCCGGCCCAGCCGGACGAGCCCCAGCACCAGGGTCAGCAGGGTGAAGCGCACGATGGGCAGCACGACGATGAACAGGCCGATGGCCACCGACAGGACCGGCCACCCCTGGCTCCACAGCACCGTGGCGCTGGAGATCAGCCGGCTGCGCTCCGCGCCGCCCAGCACCGACGTGGTGAGGAAGGTCATGCCGTTGGCGGGAAGCAGCAGCAGCAGCGCGCCCAGCGATACGGCGAGCGCGGTGTCCAGGCGGCGTCCGGTGAAGCGTTCCAGGGCCACTCCGCAGATCGCGCAGTCGAGCACGCCGCGGTGGCGATCCGGCGTCGACTGGATCGTCCCGCAGTGCCTGCAGCCCAAGACCTGCGCCGCGTCCAACCCGTCGTTCCCGATAGCTCCCGGCGTCGAGCGCCTCAGCCTTGCTGTTCTAGGCGAGCGCGACGGCTTTGCCATCCCCGTGTCGCAGTTCCTGGCTGTTCCACACGGCCGGAGCCTAGTGGAACGGCGTGGGGGCGAGGACGGCGGCCTGGCCGTCGGCCTGCAGGCGCGCGCGCACCAGCGCGTCCATGGCCGATTGCGCGCGCGGGTCGCTCAGCACCCAGGCCGCGGCGCCGAGCGTGTGGGCGGAGGCGCTCCCCATTCCGATCATGCGCGTGACCGCATCCAGGGGCGACTTGTGCGACGGCGTCAGCCTGAGCGCCGCAGGCGTGTCGAGCGGCAGGTTGGCGAGCCGCTTGGCCTCTCGCACCGCCTCCGTCAGGCCGCCAAGCCTGTCCACCAGGCCCAGCCCCTGCGCCTGCGCGCCGGTCCAGACCCGGCCCTTGGCGATCTCGGCCACGCGCTGGACCGACAGGTGGCGGCCGGCGGCCACGCGCGCGATGAAGCCCTGGTAGATGCGGTCCATCCAGGCCGACACCACTGCGCGCTGGGCCGGGGTGAACGGCTGGGCGGAGCCGTAGGCCCCGGCGAAGTCGCCGCCGACGCTGAGGTCGTGCAGGTCCAGCCCGAAGCGGGCGAGGGCCGGCCCGAACACGAACTTGCCCCCGAACACGCCGATGGACCCGGTCAGCGTGGTCGGCTCGGCCACGATCTCGCTGGCTCCGGCGGAAATCCAGTAGCCGCCTGACGCCGCGTAGGTGCCCATGCTGACCACCACCGGTTTGTGCGCCGCCACCGCCGCACGCACGGCTGAGGCGATCTGCTCCGACGCGGTGTCCGAACCGCCCGGCGAGGAGACGCGGAACACGATGGCCTTGACGTCGTCGTCGCGGATCGCCTCCTCGAACGCCTTGGCCACGTCGTCAGAGTAGACGCCGGCCTTGGCGTTGGTCAGGCCCTGGGCGTCGGCGGTGCCCGTGACGATGTCGCCTTCCGCGCCGATCAGGGCGATGGCGGGACCGCCGTCGGCGACGGGCGCTGAGCGGCGGCTGGCGCGGTAGGACGCGAAGTCGATCAGCTTGGCGCCCTGACCCGCGCGCGCGCCAAGCGTCGCGACCGCCGCCTGCAGATCGCCCACCCGGTCGATCAGCCGTTTGGTCCTGGCGTCCTCGGCGCTGTAGGGGCCTGCCGACAGCAGCGTCCTCACCGCGCCGGGGTCCAGGCCGCGGTCGTGGGCGGCGGTGGTCAGCTCGGTGTCGAACACCGAGCCCATCCAGCCCAGCTCCGCCTCCCGGTGCGCGGGCGTGTAGTCGCTGTAGAGCAGGGGATTGACGGCGTTCTTGTACTGCGCGCGCTGCTGGAAGTCGGCGGTGATCCCGTACTTGTCGAAGAAGCCCTTCAGGAACAGGTCCTCCGACGTCAGCCCGGTGGACTGCAGGGCCGAGCCCGGCTGCATCCAGAACTGGTCGGCGCTGGCGCCCAGCATGTAGGTCGCCGTGGAGACGCCGGACGGGTAGATGCCCTGGCTGTAGGCGATGGCCAGCTTGCCGGCGCCGCGGAAGGCCTTCACCGCCAGCCGGATCTCGTCGGCCTGGGCCGGCGGCAGGCCGCCCTCCGGCAGGCGGATCAGCAGGCCCTTGACGCTGGGGTCGTGGGCGGCCCGGTTCAGCGTCTCCACCACCGAGACCACCGACAGGGCGCGCCCGTTCAGGAAGGCGAGCGGGCTGTTGGGGCTCATGTCGCTCAGCGTCTGGCGCAGATCCAGCGACAGAACCGCGTTCGCCGGCCCGGCCTGCGGCGCGCCGGCCCCGGCCACAAGGACCAGCACCAGCAGCGGCAACCCCATGAAGAACAGCAGCAGGCCGCAGAATACGCCCGCCAGGGTGACCAGGAACTGCTTCATGCGCTCGATCCGCTCCGGTCCGCGCTTCGACCGCCGGCGGACCGGCGCACGCGCGTGAGCTTTGCGCGAATCGGCGAACGGCGGGAAGGGCCGACCGCTTCTACAGCAAGGCCGCGCAGCGTCCCAAGCGCGCCCGCGTCACAGATCGGGTCGGAACGCCGCGCCTTAGGGCAGGCTGGCGTCCAGCACCGCCGCCAGGCGCACGCCGGCCTTGGCGAGCTGGGTCCGCACGACCGGGACCGCGGCGGCGAAATAGTCGGAGCCCAGCGTCTCAGGCCGTTCCGGCAGCTTGTCGCAGGCCGGCGGCATGGGCAGCCGCCCATAGACGGTGTGCAGCGCCACGTCGTGGCTCTCCGCCACCCAGTCGTCCACATCGCCCCTGGACCAGGCGGCGCCGTCCGCCGCGGCGAGGGGGCGCAGGTAAGGCAGGCCGGTCTCCGCGGTGCCGATGGCGCTGGCCACCAGGTCGTTGTCCCACACGCTGTAGAGGCTGGCGCGCGCCTTCAACGCGCCGGGCAGGACGACGCGCATGCGGTCGCCGCTGCGGTCCCCGTTGTCGGCCGCGTGCAGCGGCTGGTGCAGCTCCGCCATCAGATAGGCGGTCGCCTCCAGTGCGCGCACCTTCTCCAGGCGCGGGACGGCGGGATCCTTCAGCTCGGCGATGAAGCCCTTGAGCACCTCGCTGGCGCAGCGGCCGTCCGGGCATGGGCGCGCGCGCGCCGGCGTCGCGCAGAGCGGGAGGGCGTTGTAGGCCACCGCGTGCATGAAATCGGTTTTCCGCCCGTGCAGGCAGTCGGCGAAGCGGGCGCTGTCGTCCAGGGTGTCCACCTCGCAGCCCGATACGCTCACGCCGCCGGCGAGCAGGGCGTCCACCCGCGCGCGCGTGGCGGGGGTGAGCTGCTCGTAGGCGAGCTGGGCGACCACGCGGTCCGCCTCCGGGTCCCAGGCCCGCGCCCGCCCAGGCGCCAGCGAGGCGAGCAGAAGGCCCACGAGCATGACCAGGAACGAGGCCCGCGGCATGGCGACCTCCGCCGCCTAGAACGCGCCGCGCCAGCGCAGCTGGTCCACCAGGTGCGCGGGATCGGCAGAACCGCCCTCTGAGCCGACCAGGCTGGCGTAGGCGGTCCACAGCGTCAGCGGGGCGAGCGCGACGGCGGCCAGCTTGTCGCTTCGGGCCAAGAGCGCCAGGGTGGCGCCCGCCGTCAGGCCCTCGGCCAGAGTGACCGTCTCTCCAGCCACCGGGCTCTTGGCGCGCAGGAACGCCGGGGTGAACAGGCCGTGCAGCAGCCAGCTCGCCGCGCGAAGCCCCAGCAGCGTCCGGCGTTCGGGCGCGGCGCGGTTGTTGAGGATGCGCAGGTCGGCCCAGACCTGAAGGCCGTTCAGTCCGGTCCACACGGCCGGATAGACCCAGGCCGGCGGCGGCTTGGCGGCGCGGTTCAGGCCGCGCCAGTAGGCGCGCGCGTCCTTGGACGCCGACACCGCGGACAGGGCGCTGACCGCTGCGAGGAAGGCGGCGCCGTGCCAGCTACGGAAGCGGAAAGTCTCAGCCATGACCGCTAAACGCACGCCTCACACGCCCGCTCCCATCGCCCTGCCGCCGGGCGGCCCAAGCCGCCCCCGGTCCGGGGCCCACCCCGTTCTAAGGCCGCAGGGCGCCGTGGGCAAAGCCCTGAAGCGACGAAACCGCCGGATCGACGCAGAGGCGACGTGCGTCGCTCGTGGGATGAAGGCGGGAGAAGTGGTCGGAGTAGCAGGATTCGAACCTGCGACCCCCGCGTCCCGAACACGGTGCTCTACCAGACTGAGCTACACTCCGACGAGGAGGCGGGCTTATAGGGCAGGACCCCGGAGCTCGCAAGCCGCCCGCGCCTCGCCGCGCCCGCGCGTGTTGCAACGGGCAGGGCCATGAGCTATCTGGGCCGCCTTCCGCAAACGGCCCTCAGCGGGCGCGTCGCGGAGCCATCCTTGGGGGATGGTGTAATGGTAACACAGCGGTTTTTGGTACCGTCGTTCTAGGTTCGAGTCCTAGTCCCCCAGCCACTTGTTGCAACCGTTTGAAGTTGCTGACATAATCCTCAGTCCGTTGGTCCACACCCGATACGGACGGGTGGTATAACGGGATTGTTCGTGCGTGGCTTGGGCAAGCGCGGGAGTGTCTGGTGGGTTCGGGCTGTCGTGCCTGCCGACGCGCGTCGGCTGGTCGGCAGACCGAGCTATTGAGCGCCTCGGCGTCTTTGGTGGGCTAAGGCGGTGGGCATGCGCCGCAGCAAGCCTGCTCAATGCGGACCCCGCCTGCGATCCGTCGGCCGCTCAGTGAGCGGCGCACCCAAGCCGGCGGCGGGCCTGACGCTGGTCTCTAGCCGGCGAAGCTGAGTGGACTTGGTCGAGGCTTCTGGCCGAGACGCGAACCGCGACCGGCGTGAGACGGATAGGGTTGAGGACTTGAGCGACACTGTAGAAGCTTTTCGCACCGCCATGCGCCGCCATGCCGCCAGCGTCTGCATCGTCAGCGTCGGCGCGGGTGAGGCGGTCAACGGCATGGCGGTGACGTCCGCCACCTCCTTCTCCATGGATCCGCCCTCCATGCTGGTGTGCATCAACGAGAGCGCTTCCATCGCCCAGGATCTGACAGAGGGCGTCGCCTTCGGGCTGACGTTGTTGGGACGGGGACAGGAGGCCATCGCCGCCGCCTTCTCCCGCAAGCCGAGCGGAAGGTCACGCTTCGATAACGGCCGCTGGCGCCTGAGGACGGGCGAGTTGCCGTGGCTCCAAGACGCTCCGGCCAATCTCGCCTGCACGGCGGTCCGCACAGTGTCCTACGGCACCCACCGCGCGGTCATCGGCCGGGTCGAAAGCGTGCACTTGGCGGATGCGTTCGCCAGTCTCGTCTATCTTGATGGGGTTTACGCCTGATAGGTGACGACGAATAAACTCCTGTCGGTATCGAAGTAGAAATATCACAGCCGTCTCAGCCATTCGTAAGTTGCGGCGGTGACGCGAGGCGTTAGGATCGGGGTCCGTCTAGAGGAGAATGATCTTGAAGTTGAACATGTGGGTGGCTGGAACAGTCGCCGCCCTGTCGCTCGGTGGAGCGGCGAATGCGGGATGTCTGGGCGGCGCGGTCGTCGGCGGCGTGGCGGGCCATTTCGCGGGTCATCACGCGCTGCTGGGCGCGGGCGCGGGTTGCGTGGCGGGCCATTACCTGGCGCGTCGTCACCACAATCGCCGCTACAACCACTACTGAGGCCCGGACACCTCGTCGAGCGATCGGGAAGCCGCCGCCAGGCGCGACCCGACGCCCGGCGCGATCCGTCGCGACGGCGCTATTTGCGCATCGCGGGTTTGGACTTGGAGGCTGAGCGGGCCGCGGCGGCCCGTTCGGACCGTCGCTGGCCCAAAAGCCCCTGGGACGGTCCGGCTCCGGCGGCGGCCTTGCGCCTGGCGACCAGTTCGGCGAGCTTTTCCGCCGGCGTCTTCTCGTTCTCGTCGCTCATCGTCGCTGCCTAGCACGTTTCATCGGCCAGCCTGAAGCCGGCAGAGCGAAGCTGTCGTTCTGATCCGGCTTGCCCCTCCGCCTTCGAGCGGAAGCCTCATCGGGGATAGGCGCTGGGCGGATCGCCGACGAGCCTGGCGGCGGCGGCCTGCGCGGCGGCGGC
>CAXTUT010000033.1:0-14914 GCA_964247465.1 uncultured Caulobacteraceae bacterium
CCGCTGCCCTTGCCCGCCGATCCGATCCCGGGCGATGAGAACGCGTCCGCCGACATCGAGAGGCCATCGATCGACGCCGATTTGGACGCCGAAGACCCGCCCTTCGACCTCGACGAGGATGAACCGCCGCTGGCGGGGCCGAGCACGCGACCCCAGGTCGCCGCCCTGCGCGTCGCCCCGCCCAAACCCTCGGCGCGCGAGGCGCGCGAGCGGCAGAAGGCGCTGGACCTCGACGAGGCTCCCGGCTTCATGCTGCCCGAACTCGACATGCTCTCTCCCGCCAAGCCGCGCGCGACCGGCGTGGACGAGGGCTCGCTCAAGCAGAACGCGCGCATGCTGGAGACCGTACTGGCGGAGTTCGGCGTGCGCGGGCAGGTCGACCAGATCCGGCCCGGTCCCGTGGTCACGCTCTACGAACTGGTGCCGGCGGCGGGGGTGAAGTCCTCCCGCGTGATCGCGCTGTCCGACGACATCGCCCGCTCCATGAGCGCGCGCGCGTGCCGCGTGTCCGTGGTTCAGGGCCGAAACGCCATCGGCATAGAGCTGCCGAACGCCACCCGCGACACCGTCTACCTGCGCACCCTGCTGTCCTCGCCTGAATACGAGAAATCGACCTCGGGCCTGCCCATGGCGCTGGGCGAAGGCATCGGCGGGGAGACCTACATCGCCGACCTGGCCAAGATGCCCCACCTGCTGATCGCGGGCACCACCGGCTCGGGCAAGTCGGTGGGGGTCAACGCCATGATCCTGTCGATTCTCTACCGCCTGCCGCCGGAGAAGTGCCGCTTCATCATGATCGACCCGAAGATGCTGGAGCTGTCGGTCTACGACGGCATCCCGCACCTGCTGGCGCCGGTGGTCACCGACGCCAAGAAGGCGGTGGTGGCGCTGAAGTGGACGGTGCGCGAGATGGAGAACCGCTACCGCCTCATGTCCAAGATCGGCGTGCGCAACGTCAGCGGCTACAACGACAAGGCCCGCGAGGCCATCGCCAAGGGCGAGCACTTCGAGCGCACGGTCCAGACCGGCTTCGACGACGCGGGCCGCCCGATCTACGAGAGCGAGAAGCTGACGCCCGAGCCCATGCCCTACCTTGTCGTGGTGATCGACGAGGTGGCCGACCTGATGATGGTCGCCGGCAAGGACATCGAGGGCGCGGTCCAGCGCCTGGCCCAGATGGCGCGCGCCGCCGGCATCCACCTGATCATGGCCACCCAGCGCCCGTCGGTGGACGTGATCACCGGCACCATCAAGGCGAACTTCCCCACCCGGATCAGCTTCCAGGTCACCAGCAAGATCGACGCCCGCACCATCCTCGGCGAACAGGGCGCTGAGCAGCTGCTGGGCCAGGGCGACATGCTCTACATGGCCGGCGGCGGACGGGTGACGCGCCTGCACGGCCCGTTCGTCTCCGACCAGGAGGTGGAGGACGTCGCCAAGTTCCTGCGCGACCAGGGCACGCCCAACTACCTGGACGAAGTCACCGAAGCGTCCGAGGACGACGAGGACGGCGGCGGCGGCGGCGGCGGCGGCGGCGGCTCGGTGGACGGCGAGAGCCTGTCCTCCAACGACCTGTACGACCAGGCGGTGGCGGTGGTCACGCGCGACAAGAAGGCGTCGACCTCCTACGTCCAGCGGCGTCTTCAGATCGGCTACAACCGGGCCGCCTCGCTGATCGAACGCATGGAGAAGGAGGGCGTGGTCAGCGCCGCCAACCACTCCGGCAAGCGCGAGATCCTGGCGCCCCCGCCTCCGCCGCTGTAGAAGCCGGCGCCTGGGCGCGCACGACCCTGGCGCTTACATCCCCGCGTACCAGTCATAGCCCCGGTCTTCCCAATAGCCGCCGTGGCCCTCGTTGATGCCGGCGAGGGTGCTGGTGAGCGAGATGCGCTGCAGGTACTTCGCGTGCTTGTAGCCTAGCTGGCGTTCCACCCGCAGGCGCAGGGGCGCACCGTGCGGCACGTCCAGCGGCCGACCGTTCATGCCATAGGCGATGATGGTCTGGGGATGCACGGCGTCCACCAGCGCCAGGCTTTCGTAATACTGGCCCGGCGCCTGTTGGCCGCCCTTGGCGGGCTCCCCGTCCAGGTTGTCGGCGCAGTAGAAGACCGCATACTTGGCGCCGGCCATGACACCCGCGGCCTTCAGCAGCAGGCCCAGCGGCACGCCGGTCCATTGGCCGATGGCGCTCCAGCCCTCCACGCAGTCGTGGCGGGTGATCTGGGTGCGCGACGGCAGAGCCCGCAGCCCTGCCAGGTTCAGCGACAGGGGACGCGCGACCATGCCGTCGATGGCCAGGGTCCAGTTGGCGAAATGCTCGTCAGCCGCCTGGCTGTAGGCGTCGTCATCCGGGTCGGTCGTGCCGTTGGCCTTGAAGTCGGCCGAGATGTCGGAAGGCTTGTATTCGCGCGCCAGCGCCCCGCCGTTGAGCAGGAAGCGCTGGGTGCGCAGCGTCCAGTCCGCTCCGTAGCTGAGGACGTGCTGGAACGCGGCCGAACCGGTCAGCGCGTTGGCGTGAAGAGCCTGCGAGCAGCCGGCGAGCAGCAGCCCTGAGCCGGTCAAGCCGCCGGTGAGCGCGGCGCGTCGGGTCAGTAGGGCCATCTCAGCCATGCTCCGGAGGAACGGCGTACCGGCCGGTGACGATGGAGCGGATCTCGTTGATCGGGCCGGCCAGGAAGACCTGGGCGATATGGACGACGATGAAGGCCACGATAAGCGAGGCGAAGATGAAGTGCAGGGTGCGCGCCGACTGGCGTCCCCCGAACAGGCTGAGCAGCCAGGGCGCCACCGCGTCGATGCCCGGCGACAGGGTCAGACCCGTGGCCACCATGCCGACCACCAGGGCGATCAGCCCGAGATAGGCCAGCTTCTGCAGCACGTTGTAGCGCTTGGCCGCCTCGCCGGTCGGATGCTTGTTCTTCAGGTGCTCCAGCACCGAGCGCGGGAGCGACTTCAGATCGTTCACCGTCGGCCATAGGTCGCCCTGGATGTGGCGGATCATCAGCGACCAGACCAGATAGACCAGCCCGTTGAGGATCAGGATCCAGGCGAAGAAGAAATGCCAGTGGCGTGCGTCCGCCAGGTCTTGCGGGCCGGGAATGGTGATCCAGCTCGGCCACGCCCGGTCCATCCACTGCCCGCCCTCCCTGGACCAGCCGAGCACGCCGGTGGTGTCGAGGCGCAGCGGACCGATCCGGGTGATCCCGCGCGTCACGCCATGCGCCATTTCGGCGGCGATGGAGATGAAGGGGTGGTCGTACTCGTCGCCCTTCTTGCCCCAATAGAGCTGGGCATGGGCGTTGAAGATGTTCAGCCCGCTGCCGATCATGACGAAGATGGCGATGGCGTTGACCCAGTGGCTCAGTCGCACGAGCAGCGTGTGGCGATAGATCACCTCGCGCCTTGGGCGCTCGGCCGCGCCCACCGTCGGCCCAATGGGCCCGATGGACAGATCGGTGCTCATGCGCAACTCCTGCCGCCTTCGAACGCGCGCGGCCCGAGGCCTTGATCCGCCTCCGGGCGTGAAGCGTCAAATGGTGTTCAGCGCGGGTATCGCCATCGATCTCCAGAGTTCGCCCTCAAGCGGGGACTGGTTACAAAGAGCGGGCGATGGAGCGTCAGGCGTCGAGCGAGCCCGTCATCTTCGCTCGCGTCGCATCGAACCTTCCCTGCCGGGAGCGCGACTGCCGGTTAGACGCGAGACTTTCCGGGGTCGCAGGAGCCTGATCTCCGTGCGGCGCGGGCCTCGAACGGCTGGCGCCGGCCAGCTACGACGTGAGCTTGGCGACGCGACGTTCTTCTCGGACGACGACGACCGCCGCTCCCACCACGAGCGCCGCCAGCGAGAACCAGGTGATCGCGTAGACCAGGTGACTGTTATGGAAACGGATCACGGTCAGGCCGCCGATCGGCAGTCCACCGACATTAGGCGCGCCGTCCGCATCGACGAAGTAGGGCGCCACGTCCTGCAGATGCCTGGCGGCCGCGATCTGCCCGACGTCGCGCGAGACCCAAACGTCCTGACCTGGCGCGTTCGACTGCAGGAAGCCATCCGGCGGTTCGCTGATGCGCAGCAAGCCCGTTACGCTCGCACCGACCCGCTCTTCATCCGATCGCCAGGCGGCAGGCTCGCTGCGATCCTGCGGGACGAAGCCCCGGTTGACCAGCACGGTGAAGCCCGCGGCGGTGCGAAGCGGGGCCATCACCCAGTATCCCGCTCCATAAGCCGACACAGCGCGCACCAGCGTCTCGCGTCCGACCTCCCAACGCCCCTGCAGCGTCACTCGCCGGTAGGCGTCACGCCCCGCCGAGATCGACGGCCATAGGGCCGGTCGCGGAGCAGGTAGGGGCGACGCATGAGCCCGTGCGTCGACCGCAGCGATCAGCGCCAGCTTCCAGACCCGGCGCTGCAGCTGCCAGGTTCCCAACGCCACAAAGCCCGCGACCATGGCCACGGCGAGCAACGCGAGAATGGCCTGACGGATGGGGCGGCGGGGTGGGCGCGCCAGGGTCGTGCGGCTCGCGTCTCGGTCGACCCGGCGTTCGTCCATGGCGGGTGAGCATACCGTCGCGTGGACGTCGGTACGCAGGATAATCTTTGCGGACGCGCAGATCGGTATGCATATCTGCGCCGTTTCGCGCGTTGTCGTGGCGACGCGACCCTGCGCGCTCGATGGAGACTCCCGAATGCCCACCGGCACGGTCAAGTGGTACAATCCCGACAAGGGTTTCGGCTTCATAGCGCCGGTCGACGGCGGGGCCGACGTGTTCCTGCACGTGAGCGCGGTGGAAGCCGCAGGCCACGGCGATCCCTATGAGGGTGACCGCATCAGCTACGACCTCGAGAAGGATCGTAACAACCGCCTGTCGGCCACCAACCTGCGCAAGGCCGAGAGTTAGTCGAGAGACCGTGGCGCCTTCGGTCGCGGCGGGCGTTCAGCCAAGCCCAGAACGAAGGACGCTCCCCATGGCCGGCAAGACCAAGACGCTCAGCCAATTTCGCATCGAGGGCTCCGGCGAGTCCTTCCAGCTGCACATCGAGGATGATGCGGGCGAAACCATCGAGTTCACCGCCACACGCGACCAGATCGACGTGATCGTCGAACATATGGACGAGGCGCTTTCCCAGGACGATGCAAAGGCGGATTGACCAAGGCGGCGGCCCGATCAAGATCGGGCCGCCGCTCCTCGTGGAGCCGGGCGGCGTCGCGACGGCGAAGGTCGCAGCCAACGACCGGCGACGCGCGAGAAAGGCGTCGGCCTTATCATCATCGGAGGGACCGGCGTCGCTTCTGGGCGCCGGAGTTCCCCAGCGACAGCCGCAAGGCGGAGCCGACCCGACTTCACCCGCGAGGCGTAGATAAGCCTGAGCTGACCTGTCCGTTCGCAAAGACCGATCAGATCACCGGCAGATGGGCGGCGCGGCCCTCGTCCAGATAGTGCGCCGCCGTGGGCTTCAGCGCGACGTCGAGCTCGACCAGCAGCGGGTTGCCGGTTGGCACCTCCAAGCGCACGATCGCCTCGTCGGTCATGCTGAACAGGTGCTTGACAATGGCCCGCAGCGAATTGCCATGGGCGACGACGAGCGCGGTTTCGCCGGCCTTCAGCTTGGGCGCGATTTCGCCGTCCCAATACGGCAGCGTGCGCTCCAGCGTGGTCTTCAGGCTCTCGGTGTCGGGGATGATCACGCCCTTGTAACGGCGATCGGCGTGGAAGTCGTAGGGGCCGCCGGGCGCCAGCGGCGGCGGCGGGATGTCGTAGGAGCGACGCCACACCCGCACCTGCTCCTCGCCGTACCGGCCTGCGGTCTCGGCCTTGTTCAACCCCGACAAGCCGCCGTAGTGGCGCTCGTTCAGCCGCCAGTCCTTCTCGACCGGGATGAACAGCTGCGCCGAAACGCGCAGCGCCATCTCGCAGGTGCGGATCGCGCGGGTGAGGACGGACGTGTAGGCGCGGTCGAACTGGAGCCCCGCGCCTGCGATCAGCTCGCCGCAGCGGAGCGCCTCCGCCACGCCCTTCTCCGTCAGGTCCACGTCCACCCACCCGGTGAAACGGTTCTCCAGGTTCCAGGCGCTCTGACCGTGGCGGAGCAGGACGAGTGTGGGCATGGCGGGTCCTTGCCGTCGGTTTCCGAAGTGGGCGGCGGTGGTGCGGCCCGCACGCCCCAAGGTCAAGAGCGGCCGGGCTGCGGCGTCAGTACGCCTGGGTCGGGTTGCGCATCAGATAGAGGCCGCCCATCAGCGCCGCGGTGAACAACGCCGGCGCTGCGGCCCAGAGCTGACCGGCCGCGGCCAAGCCTGTGGAGACGCCCCAGCCTGCGCCGACGATGAACTCGGCGAGCCCGGTCACCACCGCGCCGCCGCGCTTGCGAAAGCCGGTGCGTGAGGCGGGCTTCTCGAACCACAGGTTCACCAGGGCTGACGATGACGCAGCCAGGACGACGCCCGCGGTCGCCACGAACGCGTCCCAGGGCCTGACCGCCAGGAGCAGCAGCAGCGGGATCGCCAGGATGACGCCCACCGGCGCCAGGGCCGCCGCTAGCTTACCCCGCCGCGCCAAGGCGCCGGCGGCGGGGGACGCGGCGATCAGCTCGGGCGCGTCCTCCGCTGAGACGGTGATCCAGGCCAAACTGCCCGCCACCTGCGCCGCCACCACGCAGATCAGACCCACGCTGTAGGCGAGAGCGAAGCGCACCCCGCCGTGAGCGTTGCGCAGGAGCACGAAGCACAACGGGATTAAAAACAGCACCCGCAGCCCAACCTGGGACAACAGGGTGGGATCGCGCCGGAGCAGGCGCAGCTCCTTAGCGACGATGGCCGAAAAGGGCGAAGCGGTGAAGCGCGCTTTCGCAGCCCCATGCGAGATACGACGCGGCGTGGGGTCGACGCCGCTGCTGAGCGCCGCGTCGGCCACGAAGCGCCGCCCGAGCGCCGCCAGCACCGCGGCGAACACCAAGAGGCAGATCACCAGCACGCCCAGCAGCGGCAGGGGCGATCCCAGGAGAGCCCGCGCGGGCCAAGACAGGGGCGAGCCTGCGGAAAAGCGCTCTGGCGTGGCCCATCCCAGCACCGAGCCGTAGATCGCCGAACTCAGGCCCGGCGCGATGCGGCGCGCCTGCACCAGCAGGAAAGCCGACGCCCCGATTACGCCCGCGATCATCTGCCCCACGGTGCGCGTGGCGCGTGGACCTATGACGGCGAACAGCGCCATGGCGATCGCCAGTCCGGCCGACGCCGCCAGCATGGCCAACGCCGCCATCAGCGGCAGCACCGAGAGCCACGCCGGGCGCCCGACCAAGGCGGCCGGGACCACGGCGGGTACGGCGAAGGCGCCGTAGACCAGGAAGGGGTTGAGCGCGACGCCCACGCCCCTCACCGCCAGGACCTTGCGCCCCGACAGCGGCGAGGAGAGCAGCAGGTCCAGATCGCCGCGCTCGTAGAGTGCGGTGGTTGCGGCCGCCAGGGTCTGAGACAGCATCAGCGTGAACAGGGCCGCGCACGCTGCGTCCACCGCCAGGCAGAACAGCGGCGTGGCCTCCACGCGCAGCCTGGACGCGGCGGCGAGCGGCAGGCCCACGAACAGCGCGAGCACGACAAAGCCCACGCCCATGATGATCACCGCCCGACCGCCGCGCGCCGCGCGCATGGCGCGGTAGCTGAGCCGCAGCTCGTGGCGCAGCAGCCACGCCAGGCCGCCGGGCCGGAACAGGTTCATGCGTCGGCGCCCACGATGTGCAGGAAGACGTCCTCCAGCGTCCGACCCTGCGAGTCGAAGCGGGTGCGCAGCTCCTCCATCGTGCCCTGCGCCACCAGCTTGCCGGCTGTGATGATGCCGATGCGGTCGGCGAGCCGCTCGGCCACCTCCAAGATGTGGGTGGTTAGGATCACCGTGGCGCCGGCCTGGACGCGCGCCTGCAGCATGTCCTTGACCTGGCGCGCGGCCCCCGCGTCGAGCCCGGTCAGCGGCTCGTCCAGGATCAGCAGGCGCGGATCGTGGATCAGCGCGCCAGCCAGCGCCACCTTCTGCTTCATGCCGCGCGAGAAACCCTCGCAGCGCTGCGTCCGCCGGTCCCAAAGGTCGAACCCGCGCAGCAGATCTTCGGCGCGGGCGGCTGCTGTGCGGGCGTCGACCTCCCACAGGCCTGCGACGAACTGCAGGTACTCCAGGGCGGTCAGCTTGTCGTAGATCATCGGCTCGTCGGGCACCCAGGCCATCAGCCGCTTAGCCCCGCGCGGATCGGCCAGCACGTCGACGCCGAACACGGAAATGCGCCCGGCGTCCGGCGCCAGCAGGCCCGCCACCATGCGAAGCGTCGTGGTCTTGCCCGCCCCGTTGGGGCCAAGCAGAGCGTAGAGCTCGCCCGCCCGGATGCGCAGGTCCAGGTCGTCTACGGCAAGCTTCGCATAAGCCTTGCGCAGCCCCGCCACCTCCAGCGCGTCGTCCATGCCGTCTCCCCGCCGCGTCCGACGCGGCCTTAGTCTCGCCTTCGCCGGGTTAAGGGAAGCGAAAGCGGTTTCCTCCCGCCCGCGTTGCGGCTTAAAGAGCGCGTCCATGTCGGATCGCGTCTTCTTTTCGCTGACGGGTGTGGCCGTGATGGCCATGCTGGCGCTGGCGCTGGTCTTTCCGCAGGGCCAAGGCCGCCGTTCGCCCGCGCCCTTCGGCCACGAGACCACAGCCGACGCCCTGGCCCGTCAGCCCAAGCTTCGCCCCGCTGTCACCGCGCGCAAGAAGGCAGGCGTGCTTTGAGCGTCCCCGTCGCGGGCGCGTCGTCGCCGGCGTCGCTGCAGGTCGCGCGCCGGGTGCTGCGGACCGAGGCCGAAGCCCTGCTGCATATGGCCGAGGCGCTGGGAGAGCCTTTCACCCGCGCGGCGGACATGGTGCTCAAGCTGAAGGGCCGGGTGGTCTGCACCGGCGTCGGCAAGTCGGGCCACGTGGCGCGCAAGATCGCCTCCACCCTGGCCTCCACCGGCACGCCGGCCCTGTTCGTCCACGCCTCGGAAGCCAGCCACGGCGATCTCGGCATGATCGGTGCGGATGACGCGGTTCTGGCCCTGTCGCTGTCCGGCGAGACCCGCGAGCTCGCCGACGTGGTCGCCTACACCCGCCGCTTCGGCATCGCGCTGCTGGCGATCACGGGCCAGGCTGACAGCGCGCTCGGCCGCGCCGCCGACGTGACGCTGCTGCTGCCCGACGTGGCGGAGGCCTGCGACGCGGTCGATGCGCCCACCACCTCCACCACCTTGCAGATGGCGCTGGGCGACGCGCTTGCGGTGGCGCTGCTGGAGGGGCGCGGCTTCACCCGCACCGACTTCAGCGCCCTCCACCCCGGCGGCAAGCTCGGCGCGGCGCTACGCACCGTGGGCGAGCTGATGCACGGGGCCGCCGAGCTACCCCTGGTCGGCCGGGACGCCTCCATGGCCGAGACGCTGCTGACCATGACCGAGAAGCGCTTCGGCTGCGCGGGCGTGGTCGATGCGGATGGCAGGCTGGAGGGCGTCATCACCGACGGAGACCTGCGCCGCCACATGGCCGGCCTGATGGACCACGCGGCCGCCGAGATCATGACCCCGGCCCCGCACGCGATAAGCCCCGCCCTGCTGGCGGTCGAGGCGCTGAAGACCATGAACGATCGTCGCATAACCGTGCTGTTCGCGGTGGACGACGGACGCCCCGTCGGCGTGCTGCACATCCACGACCTGCTTCGCGCCGGCGTGCTCTGACCCTCGCCGACCACGACCGCCTGCGAACGAGAAGGACTGACAATGCCTCTGCCCACGCCCCGCACCGACCTCGTCCAGAACACGCTGGCCTATGAGACCACGCCTCTGGTCAAGCCGCAGGGCTTTCGGGAATACGACGCGCGCTGGATCTTGGGCCAGGAGATCAACTATCTCGGCGTCCAGGCGCTAGGGCTGGGCATCGGGACCTACATCCAGGAAATCGGGGTGCAGCCCCGCGTGGTGGTCGGCCACGACTTCCGCTCCTATTCCGTCAACGTGAAGCAGGCGCTGTCGCTGGGCCTGATCGCAGCCGGCTGCGAGGTGCTCGACATCGGGCTGGCGCTCTCGCCGATGGCCTATTTCGCCCAGTTCGACCTGGACGCCCCCTGCGTGGCCATGGTCACCGCCAGCCACAACGAGAACGGCTGGACCGGCGTGAAGATGGGGGCTCAGCGGCCGCTGACCTTCGGCCCCGTGGAAATCGGCCGGCTGAAGGAGATCGTCATGGGCGGCGCGGGCGCGGAGCGCGCCGGCGGTCGGCTGGTGCCGGTGCAAGGCGTGATGGAGCGCTACATCGCCGACTGCGCCGCGCGCTGCACCCTGAGCCGCAAGCTGCGTGTGGTGGCGGCCTGCGGCAACGGCACCGCCGGCGCCTTCGCGCCCGAGGCGCTGCGCCGCATGGGCGCGGAGGTGATCCCCATGGACACCGATCTCGACTTCACCTTTCCCAAGTACAACCCCAACCCCGAAGACCACGAGATGCTGCAGTTGATGGCCGAGCGGGTGCGGGCCGAGGGCGCGGACCTGGCTGTCGGCTTCGACGGCGACGGCGATCGTTGCGGCGTGGTCGACGACACGGGCGAGGAGATCTTCGCCGACAAGATCGGACTGATGCTCGCGCGCGACCTGTCGGGCCTGCACAAGAACGCGACCTTCGTGGTCGACGTGAAGTCCACCGGACTCTACGCCACCGATCCGGTGCTGAAAGCAAACGGCGCGACCACGGTCTACTGGAAGACCGGCCACAGCTACATCAAGCGCAAGACCGCCGAGCTTGGCGCGCTGGCCGGGTTCGAGAAGTCCGGCCACTTCTTCTTTAACCCGCCGCTTGGGCGCGGCTACGACGACGCCCTGGTGGCCGCCGCCAACGTGCTGGGACTGCTGGAGCGCAATCCGACCAAGACGCTGAGCCAGCTCAAGGCCGAGCTGCCGGTCGCCTACACCTCTCTGACCATGAGCCCGCACTGCGACGACGATACCAAGTACGCCGTCGTGGAGCAGGTAGTGGCCGAGTACGAGGCGCTCGCGAAGAGCGGCGGCGCCATCCTGGGGCGCGCGATTTTGGAGGTGATCACCGTCAACGGCGTGCGCGTGGCGCTGGAGGACGGCAGCTGGGTCCTGGTGCGCGCCTCGTCCAACAAGCCGGAGCTGGTGGTCGTGGTGGAGTCCGCCCGTTCCGCCGACGACATGCGCGCCCTGTTCCGCGACGAGGTAAAGCCGCGCCTCGGCCGCCATCGCGAGGTCGGGATGTACAATCAAGAGGTGTGACTTACATCTCTAGGTAGAGTTCTTGCTTCTCGTCTCCCGTCCCTTGGGGAAAGAGAAGCCCGTGTTCCAAATCGAGACGCTCTGCGAACGTCCGGCCGTCGCACCACTGGCGTGCCGCCTGGCCTATGAGGCGGTGCTGTCCGGCGCCGGCGCGCACCGAAGCCTGCTTCTGCAGACCCGCGCCGAGGCGCTGGCGGTCTTCGTCCGGCGCGGCGGCGCGCGCAGCACCCATGTCGAGGCGCCTGGCGACGCCGCCCGCCGATGGTTGAAGGCCACCTTCCGCCAGGATGACGACGCGCTTCTGCGCGCGGCCATGGCGGCGCTGGCGCTGGGGCTGGATATGCGCACGGCGGACCGGCCAACCGCGCTGACGGCCCTGCACTCCGCCGCCCACGTGCGCCTCGCGGCCTTCCTGCTCGCCAGTCGGCCCTATGCGGCGGAGAGCTTCTCCCGCGATGTCGCTTTCGCCGCAGGCCTGGCCAGTCCCGCCGGCGCCCTGACGGTCGTCGTCCCCGAGCGGGCGCAGGTCGATAGCCTGGCGCCGCGCGCACGCCGGGCGGCGGGTATCTTCTGCCGCCAGACCCTGCAATACGGCGCCGAACCGGCCCGCGCGTGGCTGGCGCAGGTGGGGGTGGGCGCCTGGGCCGAACTGCACGTGGACGTGCGCGACCTGGAGGACTTCAGCGCCGAAGGCTTCGTACGCTGCCACCACCGGCTGGCCGCCCTGATGCGGACGAGGCCGGACCTCGCCGGCGTCTACGGCGCTAGCTGGCTCTACGATCCCCAGGTCGCCCACGTCAGTCCCGGCTTGGCCTTCGTGCGGCGCACAGCCGAGGATGGCGGGGCGCAGCTGCTGCGGCTGCGCGCGGACCCCGTGCAGACCGCCTGCGCCGTGGCCCGCTCCCCCGCTCGCCGGCGCCTGGTGGAGAGCGGCGCCTACCGGCCGGTCTGCTACGGCATGTACTGGCGGCGCGAGGCGCTGATCGACTGGTCGGAGCGCGCGCTGGGAGCGCAGACCGCCGGGCAGGCTTCAAAACGCCAACACCTGCAAGCGGCTCGCAAGTAAAGTCGCAAGCTTTGCCGACGCCCTGCATGGACGCGCGGGACTCCCGACGGTATGACACCCCCGCTTGCGGGAGCCCCCGCGGCGCTCGGCGGGAACCTGTGCGTCCCGTCCTCTCGAGCGCGCGAGCCCGCCGAACAGGAAAGACCGTCGACCATGCCGTCCAAGGACAGCCTCAACACCCGCCGCGACCTGGTGGTGGGCGACAAGACCTACGTGATCTACAGCCTGAAGGCGGCCGAGGAGGCTGGTCTGAAGGACATCTCGCGCCTGCCCGTGTCAATGAAGGTGCTGCTGGAGAACCTGCTGCGCCACGAAGGGCCGACCGTCTCCGAGGACGACCTGCACGCGCTCGCCGCCTGGGTGGAGAACAAGGGAAAGGTGGAGCACGAGATCGCCTACCGTCCTGCGCGCGTGCTGATGCAGGACTTCACCGGCGTGCCGGCCGTGGTGGACCTCGCCGCCATGCGCGACGCCATGCGCAAGCTCGGCGCCGACCCAGACAAGATCAACCCGCTGAACCCCGTCGACCTGGTCATCGACCATTCGGTCATGGTGGACAACTTCGGCACGCCGCAATCCGCCGGCGAGAACGTGGACCGGGAGTATGAGCGCAACGGCGAGCGCTACCGCTTCCTGCGCTGGGGCTCCTCGGCGTTCGACGACTTCCGCGTGGTGCCGCCCGGCACCGGCATCTGCCACCAGGTGAACCTGGAGTACCTCGCCCAGACCGTGTGGACCGCCACAGACAAGGGCGAGTCGCTGAAGATCGAGGACGGCCAGTTCGCCGACAGCGAGACCGGCGAGCCGATGGAGGTGAAGTCCGATATCTTCGCCTATCCCGACACCTGCGTGGGCACCGACAGCCACACCACCATGGTCAACGGCCTCAGCGTGCTCGGCTGGGGCGTCGGCGGCATCGAGGCGGAGGCCGCAATGCTCGGCCAGCCCATTCCCATGCTCATTCCCGAGGTCATCGGCTTCAAGCTCACGGGGCGCCTGCCGGAAGGCGCCACCGCCACCGACCTCGTGCTGACCGTCACCCAGCTGCTGCGCAAGAAGGGCGTGGTGGGCAAGTTCGTCGAATACTATGGCGACGGCCTGGCCAGCATGACCATCGAGGACCAGGCCACCATCGGCAACATGGCCCCGGAGTACGGCGCCACCTGCGGCTTCTTCCCCGTCAGCCAAGCCACCATCAAGTACCTGACCGAGACCGGCCGCACGCCCGACCGTGTCGCCCTGGTGGAGGCCTACGCCAAGGAGCAGGGGCTGTGGGTGGACGAAACGACGCCCGAGCCCGTCTTCTCCGACACGCTGGAGCTCGACCTCTCCACCGTGATGCCCTCCCTGGCCGGTCCCAAGCGCCCGCAGGACCGCGTGCTGCTGAGCGAGGCCTGCAGCGCGTTCGCCAGCCACCTGGCCACCGACTTCGGCAAGGCCGGACACGAGCACCACCGTATCCCGGTGAAGGCGGGCGAGGGTCAGGACGCCTTCGACGTCGGCCATGGCGATGTCGTCATCGCCGCCATCACCTCCTGCACCAACACCTCCAATCCCAGCGTGCTGATCGCCGCGGGGCTGGTCGCCCGCAAGGCGCACGCCAAGGGGCTGAAGGTGAAGCCCTGGGTCAAGACCTCGCTGGCGCCGGGCTCCCAGGTGGTCACCGACTATCTGACCAACGCCGGCTTGCAGGCGGACCTCGATGCGCTGGGCTTCAACCTGGTGGGCTATGGCTGCACCACCTGCATCGGCAACTCCGGCCCGCTGCCGCAGAACGTCAGCGACGCGATCAACGCCGACGACCTGGTGGCGGTCAGCGTGCTGTCCGGCAACCGCAACTTCGACGGCCGCATCAACCCGGACGTGCGCGCCAACTACCTGGCCTCCCCGCCCCTGGTGGTGGCCTATGCGCTTGCCGGCTCCATGCTGCACGACATCACCCGCGAGCCGCTGGGGACCGGGTCGGACGGCCAGCCGGTCTATCTGCGCGACATCTGGCCGAGCTCGGAGGAGATCGCCGTGATCCAACGCGAGGTGGTGACCAACGCGCTGTTCGCCACCCGCTACGCCGACGTGTTCAAGGGCGACGAGCACTGGCAGGGCATCCAGGTCTCCGGCGGCGAGACCTACGCCTGGGAGGGCGACAGCACCTACGTGCAGAATCCGCCTTACTTCGAGGGCCTGTCGATGACGCCCAAGCCGGTCACCGACATCCAGGAGGCGCGCATCCTGGCCATCTTCGGCGACAGCATCACCACCGACCACATTTCGCCCGCCGGCAACATCCGCAAAACCTCGCCCGCCGGCCAGTACCTGATCCAGCACGGCGTGGACGTGGCCGACTTCAACAGCTATGGCGCGCGGCGCGGCAACCATGAAGTCATGATGCGCGGCACCTTCGCCAACATCCGCATCAGGAACAGGATCACCCCCGACATCGAGGGCGGCGTCACCAAGCACTTCCCCTCCGGCCAGGTCATGGCGATCTACGACGCCGCCATGCAGTACCAAACCGAGGGCCGACCCCTGGTGATCTTCGCCGGCAAGGAATACGGCACCGGCTCGTCGCGCGACTGGGCCG
>CAXTUT010000034.1:0-14487 GCA_964247465.1 uncultured Caulobacteraceae bacterium
GTTCCTGCTCAGCCGGGGCCGCGTTTCGCCGCCTACGCCGCCCGCTCGGGAGACGCTGTTCGGCTGAGGCCCAGATCGGCGGACGTGCGCGCCCCGACCGGGATGGGCGACGCGGCCCGCACCTTCGGCGCGCGGGAGGGCGCCACCGCTCCGCGCGGTCGCACTGCAAAGGTCTGCTTTACCGCCTCCATGAGGATCAGCCCGCCGATGGGCGGCCACAGCCGGGCGCCCACCTGCTCGAAGGGCTCCGCCCAGCGGGAAAACATCGGGTAGGGCGGCACGTAGAGCCCGACCGACCAGGCGGTCGGCTCCAGCCCGGCCTCGCGCACCAAGTCTTCCAGCTGGGTGCGGGAGAACGGGCGGCCGTAGCCGAAGGGCGTGGTCTCGCTCTGCGCCCACCACCCGCGCCGGTTGGCCACCACCAGGATCAGTCGTCCGGACGGCGCCAGCACCCGGCGCGCCTCGCGCAGCAGTCCCACGGGATCGTCGCTCTCCTCCAGAGCGTGGATCAGGGCGACGCGGTCGAACAGTGCGTTCTGGAACGGAAGATGGACCTCACCGCACAGGCATGCCCGGTTAGGGTCGCCGGGCGGCCACGCCTCCACTCCCTGCCCCTGCGGCATGGCCGCGACCACCCGGCGCGCCCGCGCGGCGAAGCGCTCCAGGAACGGGGTGGCGTAGCCGACGCCCAGCACGTCCAGGCCCCGCGCGTCGCCCCAAGCCTCCACCAGCTTGCGCTCCACCATGTCGATGGCCGCACGCCCAAGCGGGCCGGCGTAGAAGCGTCGCAGGGTGGGGATGTCGCGTCGCATGCGATCCAATCGGCGTCTGCAGGCTTATATAGGCGCCTCCTTCTCCGTGAACGAAAGCCGCGACCATGCCCATCGAAGTTCGGCTCTTCCCCTGCCTGTCCGACAACTACGGTTTCCTGGTGCGCGACACCGCGACCGGGCAGGCGGCGGCCGTCGACACGCCGGACGGAGACGCGGTGCTGCGTGAGATCGAGGCCAGCGGCTGGCGGGTGACGATGATCCTGAACACCCACTGGCATCCCGACCACACCCAGGGCAACGCGGCGGTGAAGGCGGCCACGGGCGCTGAGATCGTTGGACCGGCGGAGGTGCGCCGGGCCGCGCCGCTGGACCGCGAGGTCGGCGACGGCGACGAGGTCGCGCTCGGCGAGACTCGGTTCAAGGTCATGGCCACCGGCGGCCATACGCTCGGCCACATCAGCTACTACGACGCGGCCGACCACACCGCCTTTGTCGGCGACACCCTGTTCGCGCTCGGCTGCGGCAAGCTGCTGGAGGGCGCGCCGCAGATGATGTGGGACAGCTTGCAGACGCTGGCGGCTCTGCCCGACGAGACCACCGTCTACTGCGCCCATGAATACACCGCCTCCAACGCCCGCTTCGCCCTGACGGTCGACAAGGGCGAGGCGCTGGCTGCGCGCGCGGCCGAGGTGTTCGCCGCCCGCGAGCGGGGCGCGCCGACCGTGCCCACCACCATCGGCGCGGAGAAGGCGGCCAACCCGTTCCTGCGGGCGCCCGAACTGGTCGGTGGCGATCCGGTGGCGGCCTTCGCCCAGGTCCGCGCCGCCAAGGACGGCTTCAAGGGCTAGCTTGCCCGCTCAGCCGCGCTGACGTCTAAGGACGCCATGAGCGAGACCGCGTCCGCGCCCCTGTCCGCATCCGACGCCCAGAGCCTGTGGCGAGACGGCGGCCAGGCCCTGCGGGCCGGCGACGCCGCTGCCGCCCGGCGCGCCTTCGGCGCCATCCTGGGCGGGGGCCGGGGCGACGCCACCGTGTGGCTGGGCATGGCCATGGCCGCCCGCCTCGCCGACGATTCCAAGGGCGTGCTCGAGGCGGTGGACGAGGCGCTGGCGCGCGAGCCGCGCAACCTGCGCGCCCTTATGATGAAGGCCGACCACTACGAGGCCGCGGGCGACGGCGTGGCGGCGTCGGGCTTCTACCGGGCGGTGTCGCGCCTGGGCCGGTCGCTGCCTACCCTGCCGTCCGATCTGGTCGCCGAGGTCGAGCGCGCCGAGGCGGCGGAGGCCCGCCACACCGCCCGGTTCGAGGCGCACCTGCGAGGCGAGCTGGAGCGTCGCGGGCTTGGTCGAGACGGCACGCGCCGCGTCGCCGACTCCCTCGACATGCTGCTCGGCCGCAAGGCGATCTTCCTGCAGCAGCCCAAGCAGTATTACTTCCCGGAGCTCGCCAACATCGCGTTCTACGACCGGGCGGCGCTGCCCTGGATGGATGCGGTCGATCGCGCCACGCCCGCGATCCGGCGCGAGCTGCTCGCCGTGCTGCAGGAGGACGACGCGTTCACGCCCTATGTGGAGAGCGCGCCGGACCGCCCCTTCTTCGGCGGCGACGGCCTGCTCGGCGACCCGAGTTGGAGCGCCTACTACCTGTGGAAGAACGGCGAGCCGGTGGCCGGACACCTCGCGCGCTGCCCTGAGACCATGGCGGCCTTGGCCGAGGTCCCGCTGTGCCGCATACCGGGGCGCACGCCCTCGATCCTGTTCTCGCTGCTGCGGCCCGGCGCGCGCATCCCGGCGCACAACGGGCTGCTGAACACGCGGCTGATCTGCCACCTGCCGCTGATCGTGCCGCCCGGCTGCGGCTTCCGCGTTGGCTCCGACACCCGCGCGTGGGTGGAGGGACAGGGCTGGGCGTTCGACGATAGCCTCGAGCACGAGGCCTGGAACGACAGCGACCGGCTTCGGGTCGTGCTCATCTTCGACGTCTGGCGCCCCGAGCTGACCCCGATCGAGCAGGAGCTGGTATCCGTGATCGTCTCGGCCTCCGACACCTTCCAGGAGGTGGAGGGCTGATCGGTCCGCACTCGGCCTCATCCTGAGCCCGTCGAAGGACGAGGCCGCGGCACGCCCGGTGGACGCCTCGTCCTTCGACAGGCTCAGGATGAGGCGACTGCGGGCGTCCAAGCCAAGGCTCGCCAAGCCTCCGGTGGGGCCTTCAGCCGACGAAGGCGCGTTCCAGCACGAAGTCGCCGGGCTCGGAGTTCGACCCCTCGGTCAGGCCCTGCGCTTCCAGGATGGCGGCGACGTCCTTGATCATGTGCATGGAGCCGCACAGCATCACCCGGTCGGTCGCCGGATCGAAACGGGTTTGCTCCAGTCCGAGGTCGCGGAATAGCCGGCCCGAGGCGATCAGGTCGGTGATGCGGCCCTCGCGCTCGAAGGCCTCGCGGGTGACGGTCGGCAGATAGCGCAACTGCGCCGCGGCCACCTCGCCGAACACCTCGTCGGCGGGCAGTTCGCGCTCGAACAGGTCGCGGTAGGCGAGGTCGGCGGCGCCCCGCACGCAGTGCACCACCGCCACCGCCTCGAAGGCGTCGTACACGTCCGGGTCGCGCGCCACCGACAGCCAGGGCGCCAGTCCCGTCCCCGTGCCGAGCAGATACAGCCGGCGGCCGGGCTTCAGCGCATCGAGCACCAGGGTGCCGACGGGCTTCTTGGCCATGAGGATCTGGTCGCCCGGCTCGATGCGCTGCAGGCGCGAGGTCAGCGGGCCGTCGGCGACCGCGATGGAGAAGAACTCCAGCTCCTCCGCGTAGGACGGGCTGGCGATGGAGTAGGCGCGCAGCACCGGCTTGGCGCCGTCGACGCCCGGCAGGCCGATCATGACGAACTCGCCGGAGCGGAAGCGGAAGCTCGCCGGCCGGGTGATGGCGAAGCTGAAGTATTGCGGCGTCCAGTGACGCACCCACAGCACCGTCTCCACGTGGTGGATGGCGCTGACCACGGGGGGTTTACCGGACGACGGCGCGTCGGCGGCCGGGAGATCGGAAGCCGGCTGGGCGAGCGTCGCCGGGCTCATGTCGTTCATCGCTGTCCTGCCGTGTCAGATGCCGCCGCCGACGTCGTCGCCGCTCGCGCCGTGCGCGGGGGTTCGGCCGGTATGTATGCCGCACTCGCTCTTTTCGGAACCCGCCCAGCGGCCGGAGCGGACATCCTCGCCCACAGCCGTGGGCTTGGTGCACGGCCAGCAGCCGACCGAGGCGTAGCCGGCCTCCACCAGAGGGTGGGCGGGCAGGTCGTGCTCTGCGGCGTAGGCGTCCAGCGCCGTCTTGTCGAAGCGGGCGAGCGGGTTGAACTTCACCTTGCCTTCGGCCTGCTCGACGACTGGCAGGTGCAGGCGGGAGCCGCCGTGGAAGCGCTTGCGCCCGGTGATCCAGCCGTCGAAGCCGCGCAGCCCAAGATCGAGCGGGGCGACCTTGCGGATGGCGCAGCAGGCGTCGGTGTCGCGCTTGTAGAGGTCGGCCTTGGGATCGACGGTGGCGAGGTCGGCGTAGGCGGGGCGCAGGTCGCGCACGTCCGTCAGCCCCAACTGCGCGGCAAGGCGCTTCCTGTAGTCCAGGGTCTGGCCGAACAGCTGGCCGGTGTCCAGGAACAGGACCGGCGTGGCCGCATCCACCCGGCTCAGCATGTGGAGCAGCACCGCGGACTCCGACCCGAAGGAGGAGACCATGGCGATGCGGCCGGGAAGGGCCTGCAGCGCCGTTTGTAGGATTTGCTCGGGCGAGGCGTCGCGCAGGCGCGCGTTCAGGCCTGCGACGTCGACGCCGCCGGCCGCGATCCCAGATGGCGCGGCGGGTCCCGAACCCAGCGCCAGGGCCCCGACTTCGACCCGGGCGCCCGGTCCGGTCTCTCCCTGCGCGAGGCGAAGCTCATGCCCAAGGGCGTGGGCCGCCAGGCGCTGATCGGACGGGAACTCGGCTTCGTAGGCCATGGCTCAGCCCTCTCCCATCCGCTCGCGGTAGGCCGGAGCGCGGCCGTCGGCGGCGGACTGGTAGACGTGTCGGAAGCGAAGGGCGGCCGCGCCCCACTGCTCGGGCGTGGAGCCGTCCGCCGGCTCGAACGCGTCAAAGCCGCAGCGCACCATGTCCTTGGCCAGGTCGCGGATCACATCGCCCACCGCCCGCACTTCTCCGGTGTAGCCGTAGCGCCCGCGCAGCAGGGACGCGGCGCTGAAGGCGCGGCCGTCGCGGAACTTGGGGAAGGCCAGCGCCACCAGGCCGAGCCGCGGCAGGTCGTAGGCCAGGCCCTCCACCGGCTCGTCCGGCTGCAGGCGCACGCCGACCCGCCGCCCGTCCGCCAGCCAGCCGTCGCCGTCGCTTTGGAAGCGGGCGAAGGACACCAGCAGGTCGCCGCCGCCAGCGGGGGGCGCCTCGTCATCCGCAAGCGAGACGAACGTATCCACCGCCTCGCTAAAGGCCGGCCCGCCCTCGGGCCCTGATCTAATGAGCTTCAGCATAGACGGCCGCCTTGAAGGGGGTGAGGCCCACGCGGCGGTAGGTGTCGAGGAACCGCTCCCCCCCTTGGCGCTCGCGCAGGTAGGCGTCGACCAGGGCGTCCACGGCGGGGGAGACCTGATCGTAGGCGACGGCGGGCCCCAGCACGTCGCCGAGGCTGGCGTCCTCCGCGCCCGAGCCGCCGAGGGTCAGCTGGAAGAACTCCTCGCCCTTCTTGTCGACGCCCAGGATGCCGATGTGGCCGACGTGATGGTGGCCGCAGGCGTTGATGCAGCCGCTGATCTTGATCTTCAGCTCGCCGATCTTCTCCGCCATCGCCGGCTCGGCGAAGCGCTGGGCGATGGCCTGGGCCACGGGGATTGCGCGGGTGTTGGCGAGCGCGCAGTAGTCCAGTCCCGGACAGGCGATGATGTCGCTGGCCAGGTTGATGTTGGGGCTGGCGAGCCCCGCGGCGGCGAGGCCTGCGTGGACCGCGGACACGTCGTCGAGCGGCACGTGCGGCAGGACCAGGTTCTGCTCGTGGGTGACGCGGATTTCACCATGGCCGTAGCGGTCGGCGAGATCGGCGATCGCCTCCATCTGGTCGCTGGAGCAGTCGCCAGGGACCTCGCCGGGCGTCTTCAGCGAGACGTTGACGATGGCGTAGCCGGGCGCCTTGTGCGGCTGGACGTTGTTGCGGACGAACCGCGCCAGGGTCGGATCGGACTTGCGGGCGAACTCCAGGGCGCTGGAGACCGGCGGCCGGTCCTCGAACGCGACGTAGCCGAAGGCGCCGCGGATGCGGGCGAGCTCGGTGTCGGGCAGGTCGACGGCTTCGCGGTCCATGGCCGACCATTC
This sequence comes from uncultured Caulobacteraceae bacterium, assembly GCA_964247465.1. Classification (GTDB taxonomy): domain Bacteria; phylum Pseudomonadota; class Alphaproteobacteria; order Caulobacterales; family Caulobacteraceae; genus CAHJWH01. Next base: position 6,121 of record CAXTUT010000034.1, read on the forward strand.
GGCCTCGACCTGGCGCGCGAACTCTTCAGCGCCGAGGGCGGCCACCAGGATCTTGATGCGCGCCTTGTAGATGTTGTCGCGCCGGCCATGGCGGTTGTAGACGCGCAGCACCGCCGACAGGTAGCTGAGCAGGTGATTGACCGGCAGGTGCTCGCGAATGGTCGTGCCGAGATAAGGCGTGCGCCCCATGCCGCCGCCGACCATGACCTCGAAGCCGAGCTGGCCGTCGCGGGCGCGGCGCAGCACCAGGCCGATGTCGTGCACCTTGGCGGCGGTGCGGTCGCTGGGTGAAGCGGTTACCGCGATCTTGAACTTGCGCGGCAGGTAGCTGAACTCAGGATGCAGGGTGGACCACTGGCGAATCGCTTCGCACCACACCCGCGGGTCGTCGACCTCCTCCGCCGTCGCGCCGGCGTAAGGGTCGGACGTGGTGTTCCTGATGCAGTTGCCGCTGGTCTGGATGGCGTGCATGTCGATCGCCGCCAGGGCGTCCAGGATGTCGGGCGCCTGCTCCAGCCTGATCCAGTTGAACTGCAGGTTCTGGCGCGTGGTGAAGTGGCCGTAGCCCTTGTCGTAGGCCCGCCCGATCCGCGCCAGTCCGCGCAGCTGGTCCGAGGACAGGGCGCCGTAGGGGATGGCGATGCGCAGCATGTAGGCGTGCAGCTGCAGATAAAGCCCGTTCATCAGCCGAAGCGGCTTGAACTGGTCCTCGGTCAGATCGCCGGACAGGCGGCGCGCCACCTGGTCGCGGAACTCCGCGGCGCGGTCGGCGACGATGGAGGCGTCGATGGCGTCGTAACGGTACACGCGCGCTGACCTCACTTCTTGAGCCGGATCAGGCCGAGGCGGCCCGAGGAGCGCGCGCCGCCAGCGTGGGCGCGCAGCGCCTGCACCACAAGGCCGCCCTCCGCCTGCTTGCCCATGGCCGGGTGGACGGTGGGGCCGAGCGCACGCACCCGCTCGCGGTAGCTGGTGGGCACGGCCACGCCGTCCTCCATCGCGAGGTCGATGGCGTAGGGATCGACGACGACGGTGGCCTGCGCCTTGGCCTGCGCCAGGGCCGTCTCGATGGGGGCGGGCGCGTCGAACAGTTCGGCGTCGGCGAAGCGCTTGACCCATGCGCCGCGCGCCCAGAACACGGCCTCGCCGTCGCGCAGGTCGCTGGCGGTGATGGCGGCGACGCTCATGCCTGAGCCCTGAGCCGTCCGGAAAGATGCTCCTCCGTTGGGGGAGCTGTCAGCGCAGCTGACTGGGGAGGCCGACGCGCAGCGGCGGCTGAAGCTCCCTCCACCCGCTCCGCCGGTCCCCCTCGCCCAAGGGGGAAGGATCGAAGCGCCGGATGCGTCTGCGCCAGAGAGGCCACCTCCCCGATCACCAGAACAGCCGGGCCAGCGAACGTCTGGGCCGTAATCGCCAGCGACGCCAGCGTGCAGAGCGCGCGCCGCTCGTCGGACCGGCTGACGTTTTCCACGATCAGCACGGGGGTGGACGCCGCCCGCCCCGCCTGCATTAGCCGGCCGGCGATCACGGGCGCGGTCGACAGGCCCATGTAGACCACCACCGTGTGGTTCGCACCCGCCAGCGCCGTCCAGTCCAGCGCCGGCTCCACCGCCGCGCCGTCGGCCCCGATGGCCCCATGGCCGGTGACGAAGCTGACCGACTGCGCCAGGCCGCGATGGGTCAGGGGCGCGCCGCAGGCCGCCGCCGCCGCCATCGCCGCGCTCACGCCCGGCACGACTTCGCACTCCACGCCCGCGCTGCGGCAGGCGGCCAGCTCCTCGCCGCCGCGGCCGAACATGAACGGATCGCCGCCCTTCAGCCGCACCACCTGCAGCCCCTCGCGCCCGAGCGCCACCAGCAGGTCGTTCAGGTCGCCCTGCGCCACGCTGTGGCTGGACTTGCGCTTGCCGACATAGAGCCGGCGCGCGCCTGGCGCAGCCAGGGCCAAGATCTCGATGGAGACCAGCCGGTCGTGCACCACCACGTCGGCCAGGCGCAGCACCCGCTCGGCCTTGCGGGTCAGGAGCTCCGGATCGCCCGGGCCGGCGCCGACCAGCCAGACCTTGCCCACCGCCTGGCCAGCCGCCGGGCCGCCGCTCAGGCCGACGAGGCCGGCTTCGCGATCGGGCCGCCTGTGATCCATCGTCTGATGACTCCCGAAGCGCCGCAGTCGCCGGAGCCGGCGGCGACGCCCTGACCCTCGTCGGAGGGGACTTCACCGTGCGCGACGCTTGCTAAGTGACCGTCCATCGGTCAAAGCGCAAGGCGGGCGGCCCTGGCCGAGCGTTTAGGAAAACTATCATGCAGCGTCGACGGCTGCCCCCTCTGAACGCGCTGCGCGCCTTCGAGGCGGCGGCGCGCCACATGAACCTGAGCCGCGCCGCCGACGAGCTGAGCGTGACGCCGGGCGCCGTCAGCCAGCAGGTCCAGAACCTGGAGGACTACATCGGCGCGCCGCTGTTCAAGCGCACGCCCAAGGGCCTGCTGCTCACCGACGGCGCCCAGCTCGCCCTGCCGGCGCTGCGCGAGGCGTTCGACCGGCTGGCGGAGGCGGCGAGCCAACTGACGGCAGCGACCGACGGGCGGCGGGTGACGGTCTCCGCCGCGCCGTCCTTCGCCGCCAAGTGGCTGGTGCCGCGCCTGGGCCGCTTCGAGGCCGCCCATCCCGACGTCGACGTGTGGCTGTCGGCGGGGCTGGAGCTGGTGGACTTCGCCGACAGCGACGTGGACGTGGCCATCCGGTATGGCTCCGGCCGCTATCCCGGGCTGGAGGTGGTGCGCTTGATGGGCGAGACGGTGACGCCGGTGGCGGCGCCCGGCCTGCTTGCCGAGAAGCCGCTGGCCGAACCGGCCGACCTCGCCCACCACACCCTGCTTCACGACGGCTCGCCGGACGCCGACGAGAGCTGCCCGGACTGGGTGATGTGGCTGGCGGCGCGCAACCTGCGCCACATCGACGGCACCCGCGGCGCGCGCTTCAACCAGTCGAGCCTGGTGATCGAGGCGGCGGTCGGCGGCCGCGGCGTGGCGCTGGCCAAGGGCGCCCTGGCCCAGGCCGACCTGGACGCCGGCCGGCTGGTCGCGCCCCTGTCACGCTCCACCACCCCCTTGGATCTCGCCTATTACCTTGTGCACCCCAAGGCGAAGGGCCGGATGAAACAGGTGCGCGCCTTCGCCGCCTGGGTCACCGCGGAAGCCCAGGCGCACGAGGCCGGACTGCGCACGCTGGACAACGGCGCGGGAATCTGATTGCTCGCCGTGGCGCGCTCAGGCGTGGCGGCTGCGGGGGCGGGCGTAGAGGACATAGACGGCCAAGCCGAGGGCGTTCCAGGCGAAGAAGCGCCAGATCGTGGCGAACTCCAGGCTGGTGAACAGGTAGAGACACCCTGCGATGGCCACCGGACCGACCGCCCAGGCCGCCGGCGTGCGGAAGGGGCGGGGACGGTCGGGCTCGCGCCGGCGCATGACCAGCATGCAGACGGCCACCGCGACGAAGGCGCACAGCGTTCCGGCGTTGGCGAGCGCGGCGATGTCCTTCAGCGACAGCAGGCCCGCGATCACCGCCACCACCACCCCGGTCATCAGCGTCACCAGCACCGGCGTGCCGGTCCGGGCGTTCACCCGAGCCAGCCGTTCGGGCAGCAGGCCGTCGCGGGCCATGACGAAGAAGATGCGGCTCTGGCCGTACATGAAGGCCAGGATCACCGTGGGCAGGGCCACGATCGCCGCCGCCGCGATCAGGGTCGCCGCCAGCGGGTGGTTCAGCCCGCGCATGACCGCGGCCAGCGGCTCGGCGCTGTCGGCCAGGGCGGTGTAGGGGACCGCGCCCAGCGCCGACGCCGCCACCGCCATGTAGATCACCGTGCAGGCCAGCATGGAGCCGACGATGCCGATCTTCAGGTCGCGCGACGGGTTCTTGGTCTCCTCCGCCGCGGTGGAGACCGCGTCGAAGCCGTAGAAGGCGAAGAAGATGATGGCCGCCGCCGCCATCACCCCGCGGGCGGCGCCGTTCGCCTCCGCCTTGACGAAGCCAAAGGGCATGAAGGGGGTGAACCGATGCGCCTGGAACGCCGGCAGGGCGAGGGCCACGAAGCCGACGAGCGCTGTGATCTTCACCAGCACCAGCACGATGTTGATCCGCGCGCTCTCGCGGGTGCCCAGCGACAGCAGCCCCGCCACCAGGAGCGAGATGATCACCGCCGGCAGGTTGATGATCCCGCCCGCGCCTGGTCCCGCCAGCAGCGCAGGCGGGATCGGCCAGTGCGCCGCCCGGATCACCCCGCCCGCATAGCCGGACCAGCCGACCGCGACGGCGGCGCACACCACGGTGTATTCCAGGATCAGGCTCCAACCGACCACCCAGGCGACGACCTCGCCCAGCACCGAGTAGCTGTAGGTGTAAGCGCTGCCGGCCGCGGGGATCATGGTGGCCATCTCGGCGTAGGCCAGCGCCGCGCAGGCGCATACCGCGCCCGCGATCGCGAAGGACAGGATCACCGCCGGCCCGGCCATGCCGGCGCCCACGCCCGTCAGCGTGTAGATGCCGGTGCCCACGATGGCGCCTACGCCTAGCGCCACGAGGTGCGGCCAGCCCAAGGTGCGGGCTAGTTGCTCGCCGGCTGCGGCCGGCTCTCCGATCGGGCGGCGGCGGAACCAGCTCATGCGGCGGAGCGCAGGCGGGCTGCGTGCTTCGAGACCGTCTCCTGCGGAGACCTCCTCAGCATGACGAAGGTCTTTGAGTTTCGGAGTTCCTCGTCATCCTGAGGAGCCCCGAAGGGGCGTCTCGAAGGACGCACCACCTCTCCTCACCCGCCCGCCGCCGCGCTCGCGCGGTCAAGCCGGTCTGCGTAGGCGTTGAGGGCCGCGGCGGTGATGGCGGCGTAGCGGTCGGCCTCATCGAAGCGGCGCTGTTCGATGGCCTCGCGCACGCCGGGCTCGGTCTTGACGCCGTAGCCGGTCTCGAGCCCGGGGGCGTAAAGCAGGTTGCGGTACCAGGGGCGTCCCGGCAGGCCGGCATCCGCCATCAGCGTCAGGTCGATCCCCTGCACCGAGCGGCCGAGCGCGGACTTTTGCGCCGCGCTGAGCGCGGGCGAGTCGTACAGGCGCTGGAACCGCTGCGCGCTCGCCTTCAGCCGGGCGCTGGCCTGGTCGAGGGGCGCCAGGGCGATCGGCGGGACCTCGGCCTGGCGTTGCGGGGGCAGGTCGACCTTGGTCGGGTCGGCGGAGAGGCGGTAGGCGCCGCCGTCGATGGCCGCATCGCGCGAAGCGGTCTCCTCGCGCTCATGGTCGGCCAGCTTATGCAGCTCGTCCACATAGCCGGCGACCGTGTCGGCGAGGCCCACGAAGTTCACCGGCGGCAGCTCCGCGTCGGCGTAGCGCATCGTGATCCGACCGACGGTGCGCGCCAGGGTGGCGCTGTACTTCATGCCCGGATCCCCGAAGCGGACGTAATGGTCGTGGGTGTCGTAGGCGGAGTGGTAGACGCCGCCGCTCTCGCCCTCGCCGCCGTAGCCGACGTCCAGCGACGGCACGCCGAGGTGCTGCAGGAACGGCGTGTAGTCGGAGCCCGAGCCCAGCGCCTGGATCGGCAGCTCGGCGCCCGACGCGGCGATCTTGGCCAGCGCCTTGGCGTCGCTCCCGCCACGGCCGGAGCCCTGCTCGCCCTGCACCTGCAGATAGGCGCGCCGACGCTTCAGCACGTCCACGCCGGTCTCGGGATCGCTGACGTCGGCGGCGGCCTGGTCGGCCAGGGTCTGCAGCTCGTGGCTGCCCTCCAGGTTCAGATAGCCCCGGTCGATGTTGTCGGAATTGACGTAGAGCACCGCCTTCTGGCGCAGCTCGTCGGCATGCTGCTCGGCCCATTCGGTGGAGCCCACCAGCCCCGGCTCCTCGCCGTCCCAGGAAGCGTAGACCAGGGTGCGCTTGGGCCGCCAGCCGGTCTTGGCCAGCTCGCCCATGGCCTTGGCTTCGGCCAGCAGCGCCACCTGGCCCGACAGGGGGTCCTCCGCGCCGAAGACCCAGCCGTCGTGGTGGTTGCCGCGCACGATCCACTGGTCGGGGAACTCGGAGCCCTTCATCGTGGCGATGACGTCGTAGACCGGTTTCAGGCTCCAGTCGGACTTCACGACGAGGTGGACCACGGCGGGGCCGGGTCCGAGATGGTAGGTCAGCGGCAGGGCGCCGCGGAAGCCCGGCGTCGCCACCGGTCCGCCCAGCGCCTGCAGCAGCGGCAGGGCGTCGGCGTAGGAGATCGGCAGGGCGGGGATTTTCAGGATGGTGGGCGCGGTCTCGCGGGTCAGGCGGTGGGCGTCGGCCGTAGCGCCCACGCCCGGCGTCAGCGGGTCGCCGGAATACTTGGTGATGTCGACCACCGAGCCGCGCTGCACGCCCTCCGGCGGCCGCTGCGGCCCCTTGGGATAGGTGTCGTCGGTGTAGTAGCCGTCCTCATGCGGGTCGGAATAGACGATGCAGCCGAGCGCCCCGTGCTCCTGCGCCAGCTTGGGCTTAAGTCCGCGCCAGCCGCCGCCGTAGCGGGCGATGACGATCTTGCCGCGGACGTCCACGCCCTGGCGCGCCAGGCTGCGGTAGTCCTCGGGGATGCCATAGTTGACGTAAACGAGCGGCGCGGTGACGTCGCCGTCGCCCTGGTAGGCGAGATAGGGCGGCAGCACGTTCGGCTGGATCGCCGGCGTCTGGTCGCCTGGCGCGTCCGGCTCCTGCAGCTTGGCGTGGTAGGGCGCGAGCCCGACCAGATCCAGGCTGACCACGATGGGCGTGGGATAGAGCACCTGGAAGGTCTCGATGTGGGCGTCCCAGCCGAAGCTCTTGAACTGGGCCAGCTCCCACTCGGCGTTTTCGCGATCGTGCGGCGAGCCGACCTGGTTGGGGTGCGAGGCCATGCGCAGCAGCCAGCCGTCGAGCTCGGGGGCTGAGATCATGGCGTCGAAACGCTGCTCCAGCCCGCGCTGGGCCGTGGCCTCGCCAGCAGTGAAGCCGAGCAGCGGACCCCCTCCACTCTGCGCCAGCGCCGGCGCGGCGACCGTGGCGAACAGCCCGAGGGCGAGCGCGAGGGAGCGGATGGTCATGAACGTGACAGCCCTGAACACGTGACGGGAGCGTGACGATAGCCGGATTTGCGGCTCCGGCTAGAGCGGCTGAGCCTCGCAGCGGATTCTCTGTTCATCCTCCCCTGCCGAAGGTGGGGAGTTGGCCCCGACGGGTCGGTGAGGCCGCGCGGGAGCGCGAAAGACGTAGCCACTGTGGCCGGCGTTCTGTCCGGCTGCGCCAGGCGGCCCCTCCCCGGTTGCGCCGGTACTCCCCCACGCTGCGTAGGGGAGAGGCAGGCGTCACCGCTCCAGGTCAGAGCCTTTTGAGTATCGCCTCGACCAACGCATCGGCGGTGATGGCGAATTGCTGATAAAGGCGCTCGGCCGGGGCGCTGGCGCCGAAGCCCTGCATACCGACGAACACGCCGTCCGAGCCGATGAAGCGGTCCCAGCCGAAGCGCAGCCCCGCCTCCACCGCCGCGCGCACCGGCTCGCTCCCCAGCACCTCGCGCCGGTAGTCGGCGTTCTGCCGCTCGAACAGCGCCCAGCAGGGGGCCGACACGACCCGCACGCCGACGCCTTGCGCCTGCAGCCGTTCGCGCGCGGCGAGCGCCAGCGGGACCTCGGTGCCCGTGGCGAAGATCACCACGCGGGCGTCGCCCACAGCCGTGCGCAGGGTGTAAACGCCGCGCGCCGACAGATTATCCGCCGCCGGCTCCAGCCTCACCGCGGCGGTCTTCTGGCGCGACAGCGCCATGACCGAGGGCGTGGCCGCGGCCTGAAGCGCTGCGCGCCAGCACTCCGCCGTCTCCGCCGCGTCGGCGGGGCGGAAGACGTTGAGGTTGGGGATGGCGCGCAGCGCCGCCAGGTGCTCCACCGGCTGGTGGGTCGGGCCGTCCTCGCCCACGCCGATGGAGTCGTGGGTGCCGACGTGGATCACCCGCACGCCCATCAGCGCCGCCAGCCGGATCGCCGGGCGGCTGTAGTCGGTGAAGACGAGGAAGGTCCCGCCGTAGGGGACTACGCCCCCGTGCAGCGCCATCCCGTTCATGGCCGCCGCCATGGCGTGCTCACGGACGCCATAGTTGACGTAGGTCCCCGTGTAGTCCGGCGCGTCGAAGACCGCCGAATCCTTGACGAAGGTGTTGTTGGACCCGGTCAGGTCGGCCGAGCCGCCTATGAACTCCGGGATCGCGGGCGCGAGCGCCTCCAGCGCCATGCCCGACGCCGCGCGGGTGGCCATGGCGGGCCCCTCGGCCGCCATCCTGGCGATGTGGGCGTCCAGCGCCGCGAAGGCGTCAGGCCCGAGTTCGCCCGAGAC
>CAXTUT010000035.1:0-14465 GCA_964247465.1 uncultured Caulobacteraceae bacterium
CCGCCGCCTCGATCCGCAGCCCAAGGTCGGCGCACAGCTCGGTGAAGTCGCGCAGGGTGCACAGATGGATGTTCGGCGTCGCCCACCAGGGCATGGGCAGCGCCCGCGTCGTCGGCATCCGCCCCCACGTCAGCAGCGAGGCGCGCACCCGCCAGTGGCCGAAGTTGGGAAAGGAGACGATGGCGCGCTCGGCTACGCGCAGCAAGTCGGCCAGCACCTCGCGCGGGCGGCGCACCGCCTGCAGCGTCTGGGACAGGATGGCGTAGTCGAAGGCGTCGGCGGCGAACTCCGCCAGGTCCCGGTCGGCGTCGCCCTGCATGACCGACAGGCCCCGCGCCAGGCACGTCCCCACGCCGTCGGCGCTGATCTCCAGCCCCCGGGCGTCGACCTCCTTTTCCCTGCGCAACAGGTCCAGCAGCTCGCCCTCGCCGCAGCCGACGTCGAGCACGCGCGCGCCGGGGCGCACCAGCCGCACGATCTCGCGGAAGTCCTCGCGGATCACCCGACAAGCCCGCGGGCGGCGGCGGCGGCGTCCATGAAGCCCTGCAGGGCGCCGTGCATGACCGGCTCGTCGAGCAGGAAGGCGTCATGGCCCTTGTCGCTCTCGATCTCCAGAAAGCTGGTGCGCGCGCCCGCCGCGTTCAGGGCGCGAACGATCCGGCGTCCCTCCGGTGTGGGATACAGCCAGTCGGAGGTGAAGCTGAGTACGCAGAAGCGGACCTCGCGCGCACGCGCGAACGCCTTGGCGAGCACGCCGCCGTGGCTCTGCGCCAGGTCGAAGTAGTCCATGGCGCGGGTTATGTAGAGATAGGCGTTTGCGTCGAAGCGGTCGACGAAGCTCGAGCCCTGGTGGCGCAGGTAGCTCTCCACCTGGAAGTCGGCGTCGAAGCCCCAGGACAGGCCGTCGCGCTGCAGCTCGCGCCCGAACTTGCGCTGCAGGGCGGGCTCGGACAGGTAGGTGATGTGCGCGGCCATGCGCGCCACGGCCAGCCCCTTCTCCGGCCGCACGCCGAGCCGCAGGTAGTCGCCGCCCCGCCAGTCCGGGTCGGCCATGATCGCCTGTCGTCCGACCTCGTGGAAGGCGATGTTCTGGGCGGTGTGGCGCGCGGCGGAGGCGATGCAGACGGCCGAAAACACCCGCTCCGGATAGTCGGCCGCCCACTGCAGCACCTGCATCCCGCCCATGGAGCCGCCGACCACCGCGAACAGGGTCTCCACGCCGAGCGCCGAGACCAGCTCCGCCTGCGCGCGCACCATGTCGGCCACGGTGATGACGGGGAAGTTCAGCCCGTACAGCCGCCCACTTACCGGATCGTGCGACGAGGGCCCGGTGGAGCCCATGCAGCCGCCCAGCACGTTGGCGCACACGACAAAGTAGCGGTCCAGGTCGATCGGTCGCTCCGGGCCAACCACCTGGGTCCACCAGCCGGGCCGGCCGCTCTGGGGGTGGGGCGAAGCCACGTGCTGGTCGCCAGTCAAGGCATGGCAGACCAGGATGGCGTTGGAGCGGTCCGCGTTCAGCCGGCCGTAGGTCTTGTAGGCGATCTCCACCCCGATCAGCCGCCCCCCGGACTCCAGCTTGAACGGCTGGTCGGCAGGCAGCTTGAGCACGCCGCCGCCGGTCTCGATCGGTTGGATGGCGTGGCGCACGTCGGCCATGGTCGGCTTGGAGCCTGCGTCGCCACGGCTGTCAATGCAGCCGGGCTAGGAAGCCCGGCGTCGACGCCCTAAACCCGGACCATGAGCCCCGCCGACCTCGACAGCCGCAAGGCGCGCGCGACCGCTTGGTTCGAGAGCCTGCGCGACCAGTTGCACCGCGCGTTCGAGACGCTGGAGGACGCGGCGCCCGACCACCTCTATCCGGGCGAGCCGGGCCGCTTCGTCCTGACGCCGTCGGAGCGGCCTGGTGGCGGCGGCGGCGTCATGGGCATGATGCATGGACGCCTGTTCGAGAAGGTCGGCGTTCACGTCTCCACCGTGTTCGGCGAACTCGGGCCGGAGCTTGCCGGGACCATGCCGGGAACCGACGAGGACCCGCGCTTCTTCGCCACGGGGGTGAGCCTGATCGCCCACATGCGCTCGCCCCGCATCCCCACCGTGCACATGAACACCCGCTTCATCGCCACTACGCAGAGCTGGTTCGGCGGGGGCGCGGACCTGACGCCGTGGCTCGCCGAACAGCGCCGCCAGGACGCCCCCGACGCCGTGTGTTTCCACGCCGCCATGGGCGCGGCCTGCGACGCCCACCACTCCGACTGGCGCGCCCGCTACAAGGCTTGGTGCGACGACTACTTCTTCCTGCCGCACCGGGGCGAGCCGCGCGGCGTCGGCGGCATCTTCTACGACCGGCACGACAGCGGCGACTTCGAGCGCGACTTCGCCTTCACCCGAGACGTCGGGCGCGCCCTGCTCCAAGTCTACCCCCAGATCGTGCGCGCCCGCATGGGCGAACCCTGGAGCGCGGCGGAGCGGGAGGAGATGCTGGTGCGCCGCGGCCGCTATGTGGAGTTCAACCTGCTCTACGACCGGGGCACCGTGTTCGGGCTGAAGACCGGCGGCAACATCGACTCCATCCTCTCCTCCATGCCGCCGGAGGTGAAATGGCCTTGAGGCTCACGCCTCAAAGCTCAGGCGTTCAGATCGCGCCCGCGCGTTTCGGGCAGGAACGCGATAGCGCACACGATGCTGATCAGCGTGCCTACGATCGGATACCATAGGCCGAAGTAGCTGTTGCCGCTCGCCGCGACCATGGCGTAGGCGGTGGCCGGCAGGAAGCCGCCGACCCAGCCGGTGCCGATATGGTAGGGCAGGCTCAACGCGGTGTAGCGCACCCGGCTGGGGAACAGCTCCACCAGGCACGCCGCCTGAGGACCGTAGAGGGCGGTGGCGCCGATCGCCAGCACCAGCAGCAGCAGCAGGATCACCGGGGCGTCGGTGCGCGACGGGTCCGGCTTCAGGGGATAACCCGCAGCCTGCAAAGCGGTCTGCAGCCCCGCGCGCACCTGGGCCCGGGCGGCCTTCAGGCCGGCGGGAGTGAGCGCCCGGCCATCGCGCGAACCGACGCTGAGCGCGCCGATCTGCGCCGTCGCGGCCCGGGACGGCGGACCCGCGCGGTTACGGTAGTCCACCCCAAGGTTGGTGAGAGCGCTTTTCAGGATGTCGCAGGAGGTGCGGAACTGGGCGCGGCCGACGGGATCGAACTGCAGCGAGCACTCGCGCGGGTCGGCGGTCACGGTGACGGGGGCGCGCGCCTCGGCCTTGGCCAGGGCGGGATTGGCCGCCTGGGTGATGAGGTGGAAACCCGGCCACAGGGCCGCGGTGAACAGCACCATGCCGCCTACCATCACCACCTTGCGGCCCAACCGGTCCGACAGGGCGCCGAACAGGACGTAGAAGGGCGCCGAGATCGCCACCAGCGCGATCATGATGGCGTTCACGATCTCGGGCGCGGTGTGCAGCACCTTCTCGATGAAGAACTGGCCGTAGAAAAACGTCGTGTACCAGACCGTGCCCTGAGCCACCATGACGGCGAACAGAGCCACCAGCACCCGGCGCGCGTTGGCCGGGTCCAAGAAGGCGTCGGCGTAGGGCCGCATCGAGCGGCGACCTTCAGCATGCATGCGCCGAAAGACCGGACTCTCCGAAAGCTTCAGCCGGAACCACACTGACACGGCGAGCAGCCCCGCAGACGCCAGGAACGGCACACGCCAGCCCCAGGCCGAGAACGTCGCCTCGCCTAATGCCGTGCGGGTCAGCAGGGTCACGATCAGCGCGCCACCCAGGCCGAACGCCGCCGCCGCCCCGATCCAACTCGTCAGTTCGCCGCGTCGCGCCACCGGCGCATGCTCGGCGATGTAGATGGCGGCGCCGCCCCACTCACCGCCAAGCGCCACTCCCTGGATCAGCCGCAGCGCGATGAAGATCACCGGAGAGAGCAGGCCGGCCTGGCGATAGGTCGGCAGCAGCCCGATGGCGAACGTCGCGCCTCCCATCATGATCACGGTGACCAGGAACGCGCCCTTGCGCCCCTGCCGGTCGCCGATCCGCCCGAAGATCAAGGCGCCGACCGGGCGGAAGGCGAAGCCGGCGGCGAAGGAGCCGAGGGCGAACACGTAGGCCGCCGCCTCGTTCAGCCCGGCGAAGAACACCTTCGAAATGATCGTCGCCAGCGGAACGAAGACGAAGAAGTCATACCATTCGAACGCGGTCCCGGCCGCGGACGCGGCGACGACAAGCCGGACGTCCGCGCCCGAAGTCTGCCCCAGCGTCGCGTCCAATCCCGTCCTCATATCCGGTGACCCTAGCCACCGCCTGGACCGAGGTGAAGCGTCTTAGCGACACGCAACGCGAAAGGGCGCCCACGTGAAAACGTGAGGCGCCCGACCGTCGTACCGTCAGAAGAACTTAGTGAGGCGTGGCGTCGTGGGCGGTGTCGGTGACCGCAGAACCGGCTGCGGTGACGTCTTTGCCGGCGCCAGCGATCGTGTTGCAGGCCGTGATGGACACGCAGGCCGCCGCGACAAGCAGGATGACGAGCTTACGCATCCTAGTGCGGCGTCGCGTCGTGGGCGGTGTCGGTCACCGCGGCGCCGCCGGCGCTGACGTCCTTGCCGGCTCCGGCGATGGTATTGCAGGCGGCGACAGACACCGCTGCGGCAGCGACCAGCAGCACGATAATTTTACGCATTGGAGCAATCTCCCCTTCAAAAGGCTGATCACAAACGGCTAAGCCGCAGCCTGGTTCCCGGCCCGCGCGTCGTCATCTGCCGGCACGTCCGGGCGCGGGAAGGTGAGGCGCACACGCACGCCCCGCTCCGGCGCAGGCTCGACGACGGCGGCCCCGCGCAGCTGGCGCGCGAAGGCGCTCATCAAGGTGCGTCCGACGCCGGCGGTGGGCAGGGTCTCGGCCTCCCCGCGTCCGTTGTCGGTGATCTCCAGCACCACCTCCTCGCCTATCACCCGGAACAGGACGTGGATGGTCCCGCCCTCGGGGCCGAAGGCGTGCTTGCGGGCGTTGCCGATGGCCTCCACGGCGAACAGGGCCAGGGGCGCGAGCTTGTCCGGATCGATCTCGAGGTCGTCAGCCTGCAGGTCGGTGCGGATCGGCGCCGTGCGGCCGCCCTCGCCCGCGCCAAGCTGGCCGACCAGCTCCTCCAGGAACTGGCGCACGTCGACCCGGCGCAGGTCCGGGCCCTGGTAGAGGGCGCGGTAGATCAGCGCCAGGGCGGTGATGCGCTGGCGCGTGTCGGACATGGCCGCCCGGGCCGCGGGGTCGGTCAGCGCCCGCTGCTGCATGTTGAGCAGGCTGGTGATCACCTGCAGGTTGTTCTTCACGCGATGATGGATCTCGCGCATCAGGGTGTCCTTCTGCGCCAGAGAATCCCGCAGGCTCATGTCGCGCGCCACGATGCCGTCGGCCATGGCGTCCAGCGTATGGGCGAGGTCGCGTATCTCCGCCGGCGCGCGCTGCGCCTTCAGCGGTCGCACGGTGAAACGCCCCCGCGCATAGATGGAAGCGATGCGGTCCAGATAATGCAGCCAGCGGATCACCACGCGGTCCACCGCCAGCCACACCGCCGCCCAGGCGGCGAGCCACGCGAGCAGGGGATAGACGATGGCGCTGAGCGGGTTCAGCCGAGCCCAGCCGAACAGGCCCGGCGCCGGCGCGGAGATCACCACCAGCGCCTCGCCGCCCATCAACGGCGCGGTGGCGAAATCGCGCGCCAGGCCCCGGGTATCCTTGGCCGTGAACAGCCTGCGCCCGGACGCCAGCCGCGCACGCCAATCCGACGGAAGCGGCAGGAAGGCGCGCTGGTCGGTCTGCATCAGGTAGTGGCCGTCGCTGGACAGGATGGCGACCGCGGTGTCGGTCGGCAGCATCGGATCGGACAGGTCGGGCTTCAGGGTCGAGAGCAGGATCGAGGCGACGAGCGCGCCGTCGAAGCTTCCGTCGCGACGCTGGGCGCGGGCGGCTGCGATCAGGGCGGGCTCGCCGGTCCCACTGGAGCGCGCCACCACGCTCTCGGCTCCGTTCTTCAGCCGCTGGAACCAGGGCAGGCGCGCCCGATCGACATTCGGCGCCACGTTTGCGCCGGCGCATTCCACGCGCCCGCCGGCATCCAGACGCACGATGTTGCGGTAGCCATCCAGCTGACTCAGAATCCCCGCCAGGCGCGGCGTGCATTCCACCCCCACGGCCTGCGGCTCCAGCGTCTGCAGCAGGCCAATGGCGCCCTGGATGCGGGCCCGGGCGGTGATGGAGCTCCGCGCCGCCGCCTCGGTCAGCTCGACCTGCCGCGCGTGGCCCTCGCGGTCATATTCGGTGAGCACCTGGATCGCGCCGAGCGCCAGAACCGGGAACAGCGCCACGGCCAGCGCCAGTCCCAAGCGGAACCGGATTGTCTGGCGGCCGGCGGGGACGCCCATCTCAGCGCGGTCCGCTCAGCCGCTCCGCATCGTTGAGAATCGACCGCATCGCTTCGCCCGCCGGCGAGCCGTCGCGGGTGTAGGCGCCCTGTTCCAAGATGCCCAGCAGCGCCCGGCGCGCCCGGCTGACCCGGCTCTTCACCGTGCCCACCGCGCATCCGCAAATGTCGGCCGCCTCCTCGTAGGCGAACCCGCCCGCCCCGACCAGGATCAGCGCCTCGCGCTGCTCCGGCGGCAACATGCCCATCGCCAGCCGCATCTCGTCCAGCGCTACAGGCGCTTCCGGATCGTCGGCCGCCACCAGGGTGCGTTCAGCGGCTTCCTGGTCCAGCTGCGACTGCCGCCACGAGCGGCGCTTCTCCGAATAGAACTGATTGCGCAGGATCATGAAGGTCCAGGCCTTCATGTTGGTGCCCATCTGGAAACTGGAGCGCGCGTCCCAGGCCTTCAGGGTCGCATCCTGCGCCAGGTCGTCGGCGGCGGCGGCGTCACCGCACAGCGTGCGCGCGAACGCCCTCAGGTGGGGGATCAAGGCGACGAGATCGCCCTGGAAGGCCTTCTCGGACGCGGCGTCTAGATTGTTTCTTTGGACCATCAGCCCTTACCGCCAGCGCCACCCTTATCATCGGCGCGGCGCAGGATATCAAGGAAGTCTTCTGGCACAGGCTCGTTCACGATCTCGTCGAACATGTGGCGCAGCTTGACGCCGATCGCCTGCTGGCGGAGGCGCGCCTCATCCAAGGTAGGCTCGACGGCCGGTCCTGTGGCCTCGCGGGACGGCCCTTGGTCCTTCATGGTCGGTCTCACTCGCGAGCCTCAGGCCGCCTCATCGCAAATGAGGGGACCGCCAAAAACTCGCCGGTGGAGCGGCGGTTCCGCTTAGAGCCGTATATGCAAGGTTTTCGACGCGCTTGCGCGGCGCGCGGCACATTTGACGTTGCGTGCGCGTAGGCCTCATGAGACGGCTCCGCGCGCGTCACTTTGACCGTTTGTACGCTTGGAGGCGGTATGGGTCTGTTGGAACGGCTTTCGCCGCACTTGCCGTACATGCGGCGCTACGCCCGGGCTCTCACCGGAGCGCAGACGGCCGGCGACGCCTATGTGCGCGCGTCCCTCGAAGCGCTGGCGGCCGGGGAGCGGTCGTTGCCGCCTCACCTCACCCCGCGCGTGGCTCTCTACCACGTGTTCCACACGATCTGGGACGGCACCGGCGCACAGCTGGAGGCCCGCAACGACAATGTCGCCGACGACGATGCCTCAGACCGGCTGATGCGGATCGCGCCCCGGTCGCGACAGGCGTTTCTGCTCACCGCGCTGGAGGGATTCAATCCCTCCGAGGCCGGCCAGATCCTGGGCGCCTCCGCGACCGAGATCGAGGCGCTGATCTCCGAAGCCCAGGGCGAGATCGACGCGGAGCTGGCGACCGACGTGCTGATCATCGAGGACGAGCCGGTGATCGCCGCCGACATCGAGGCGCTGGTGCGCGAACTCGGTCATCGGGTGCTGGAAGTCGCCTCCACGCGCAAGGAGGCCGTGGACGCCGTCGGACGGGCGACGCCGGGCCTGGTCCTGGCCGATATCCAGCTCGCCGACGGGTCGTCAGGCATCGACGCGGTGAAGGACATCTTAGGCCGCCACGACGTGCCGGTGATCTTCATCACGGCCTTCCCCGAGCGGCTGCTGACCGGAGAGCGGCCGGAGCCGACGTTCCTGATCACCAAGCCGTTCCAGTCGGAGACGGTGAAGGCGGCCATCGGCCAGGCTCTCTTCTTCCATCCCGCGCGTCCCCGCGCTGCGGCCTGAGACGGGTCGAGCGCGAGTCCGGGAAAAACGGAACTGGCGACACGGCCCGGCGTTTGATCGCCGCATCTTTTATCGGGAGAGACGACCCATGGCGGCTTCTTCGGCCTTTGATCCAGTGGCCTCAAAGGCCGGCGAAACGGTTGACAACGCCAAGCAGGCCGCTCGCAGCGCCAAGCAGACCGTCGACGAGGGCCGCCGCGCCCTGCCGCAGCTGAAGGGCGAGGCGCGGAAGGCTTTCGACGACGGCGTGGAGCAACTCCGCAGCCAAGCCAAGGACGCGGCGGACCAGGCGGGCGATCAGATCGATACGGCTCGCCTCTATGTCGTCGAACGCGTTCAGGAGCGGCCGATGACGGCTACGCTGGCGGCGCTTGGCGCGGGCTTCGTCCTGGGGCTGCTGTTCTCCGGCGGACGGCGTTGATCTCCAAGATCGTAAGCTTCGTCGTCGCCCTGGCCGCCATGGCGGCGGCGGCGGGCGTGCTGGTCGTCTCGGCGTCGTTCGCCGCCTACGCCTTGTTGAGAACCTATATCGGTCCGTCGGGCGCGGCGGCCTGCATCATGCTCGCCGCGGCGATCGTCCTTGGGGGTCTGGCGCTGTTCCTGATGGGCAAGGCCAAGGGTCCGAAGATCAAGGCGACCGGCCGAACCGACGGCAAGGGCGGGCTCGTCGAGCGGCTGACCGGCTTGGTGAGCGACAGGCCCGTGGTCGCTGCAGGCGCAGCCGTCGCCGCCGGGCTTTTGGCTTGGCGCAATCCCACGCTCGTCTCAACTCTGCTCCGCGCGATGGAGGCTCAGCCAGCCGACCGCAAGCGTCGCTGACCTGCCTGGCAGGGAGCGCGGTAGAGACTGGTCAGCTTCACAATCGCGTCCATACTTCGGAACTTCGCACCGGAACGCCTGCCCTCAACATACGTTAGCGGCCCGGTGGGAGGGGTAGTCGGTTGACCCCTCGCAACTGTAGGCAAGAGAGGGAGGCGATCTATGCTGAGGTGGGCACTGATATTCCTGGTCATCGCGCTGGTGGCGGGCCTGCTGGGCTTTGGCGGCATCGCCGGGGCGGCAGGCGGCATCGCTCACATCCTGTTCGTCGTCTTCCTGGTTCTGTTCCTGGTGTCACTGGTCATGCACTTGGTGCGCGGCCGCGGCGTATAGTGAAGGCGCGATGTCATGGGCCCGGTGCGAGCGCCGGGCCTTCGTCCTTCACGATGACCTCCGCGGACGACAGTCGGGCGGGCGGGGCGCTTCCGATCGGGGCGCTTCGGCGGGGCAGCCGCCAGTCGCGGTAGGTCTCGTAGTTTGCGCCCGTCCAGCCGAACGCGGTGACCGCCACTTCGCTGGGCGTCACATCGAGCACGTTGAAGCCCGCCGCGACGCCGCGCGTCCTAAGCGACAGCGTGCCGGCTCCGACGGCGTAGGTGTGTCCGTCCCCGAACGGAAGCGCGACGGCGAAAGGATTATGCACGTGACCGCTCAAGACTAGATCTACGCCGCCTTCGCAGAAGAGGAGGGCGGCCGCCTGACCACGGTGCACGTCGCCGGTCACCGGCGAGCCCGCGACCTCCACCAGCGGATGGTGGCAGCCGACGACCCTGAGGTCGTCGCGGGCGCCCGCGCACACCGTCTCGAGCGCCGTGCGGGCGAGCTCCAGGTCCACCGCGCCCTTAGACCAGTCCAGCCTGGGCTGGGCTCCGCGCGAGGTGTTGATCATGCGTGCGTGCAGCCCCGGTGCGTCGAAGCGCGACGACGAAGGCTGACCGATGAAGCGGCGATAGCGCTTGAACGGCTCCAGCGTGCGCAGGAGCAGGTTCCAGTAGGGCGTGTCGTGGTTGCCGGGCGTGACCAGCATGGGCTGGGGCAGGCGCGCCAGCCAGCGCTCGGCGGAGCGGAACTCCTGCGGCAAGCCGTTCAGGGTCAGATCGCCGGTGATCATCAGCAGGTCCGCACCGGCGGTGGCGACGTAGGCGGTGGCCGCGTTCAACGCGGGCGCATCCTCTGCGCCGAAGTGAACGTCGCTAAGCTGGATAATGCGCATCACACCCCATCGCGCACCGGAGCGTCCCCTGCAACGCCGCCTGCGGCGTTTCGCGAGCCGGCGGCGTCGTACGCCAGCCACGCCTCGCCTTCGGCCGGAACCAGGGCGCGGAAAGCGGCGGGACGATAGCGAATCTGGATGGGCGACGACAGCCGATGCGGCTCGCCGTCCAAGAGCACGGGCACGCGGCCGTGGGCCCACGCCTCCGCGGACTGGCAGAGTTCGACCCGCACGGACGGATCCTTACGCCAGGAGCCCATGAGCGTGCTGAGCCCGAGCCGGAAACCGTCGAGCGCGTCGCGGACGTCCAGGGCGGCCGCCTCAAGGCCCACGTCCTCCTCAAGGCCGCGCGAAACCAGCGGGCACATCAGCGTCAGCGCCTCCGCCTTGCGGCGCGCGCCGCCGTTGATGGCGAAGCGCAGCCGGCCCTTGAAGGCGCGCCGCACAGCCCGGCGCGCCCGCAGCACCGCCAGGCGCAGCTTGCCCCGGCGCACCGCCTCGCGCGCATCGGCCCACAAGGCCGGCGAGCCGAGGATGGCCGCCACGTAGAAGCTCTGCCCGTTGAGCTCGCCGCTGGACACCGGCAAGGCCCGTCCGGTCTCCAGCAGCGCCCTGAGCGCCTCAGGCCAGGCGCAGCGGCCGTTCAGCGCGAAGGGCAGCATATTCATGGTGCCCCCGGGCAGCGCCGCCAGCAGGGGCCCGTCGGGTCCACACAGCCGCGCGCTCAGCGCCAGGGTGCCGTCCCCAGCGAGCACGATCAGCACGTCGGGACGCTCCGCCACCACCGCCGCCAGGGTGCTCGCGACCTCGGCGGGCAGGACAGAACGCGGCTCTATCTGGACGCCGTACTCCGCAGCGATGGCGCGCATCTTCTCGGCCGCATGAGGCCCGACGCTGCCGGAGGCGACGTTCAGCACCGCGGCCACCCGCTGCATCCGCACATGCGGGGTCAGTCGACCGGCGGGCGACGTCATGAGCATGATGGCCAAACGTCGAAGGGGACGGCGACGTTCCTGACGCGCTTGGCGGATCGGCGGCGGCGAGGCATAGTGACGCCGTTGTCGGAGAGGGGGAGATGCTGCGCAACCTGCTCGCGGTCGCCGGGCTTGCGACGACGCTCGGCGCCTGTGCGGCGCCTCACATCCAGGCGCCTCATATCGAGCGGCCCGACTGGGCTCGCTTCGGCAACACCTCGACGGCGGACGGCGGCCCGGCCTACCACAGGCTCCCGCACCATCAGTATTTCGACAAAGCGCATAACCGCTTCTATTACTACGATCCAATGCAGAAGCGGTTCTTCTGGGAAAATGGCCAGCCCAAGGGCTGAGCGGATGTAAAGGGCCGACACCATGGCGAGTTCGAGATCGACGCGAGCCTGGATGCTGGGCGTCGCGGCAGGGGGCGCAGCGCTGATGCCGGGGTGCATGAGCCAGCCGCCCCTGCAGCCCTTGGCCACGGCCGGCCGTCCGGTTTGCACCGACGTGGTGTTCCCCATCTATTTTGCGGCCAAGTCGGATGAGCTCACGCCGACCGCCGGCCAGGTGATCAGCTCCCAGGCGGCGCTGGTCCACGGTTGCCGCATCGGCTACGTCAGCGTGCTCGGCCTGACCGACTCCGCCGGCGGCGCGGCGCAGAACCTGGACCTGTCCAAGCGGCGCGCGGACGCGGTGGCCAAGGCGCTGGCGGCGGCCGGCCTCCCCGCGCCCAAGTTCGAGGTCAGCGGAGCCGGCGAGACCGGCGCCCTTACCGACTCCGGCCGGCCCGTGCCGCTGCGCCGCAAGACCGAGGTCGTCATCCACGCCCTGCCGCTCTGAGGCGCGTATCTCCGCGGAGGTGCGGCGAAGTCGAGCCTGGCCCTTTGCGGTCAAGGCGATCGCCGGCGTTCGGGATAAGGTCAGGCTTAGCGGCGCAGGAACAGCGAAGCGGCTTTAACGTTGATCTCGCGGCCGCAGACGCCGCCTTCTCCGGAGACGTCCATGTCCACCTCGACGCCGACCCCTGATCCCAAGGACACGGGCGCGAGCGCCGGCCCCGACATGACGGCGACGGCGACCCGTGGAGCGGAGCGCACCGGCCGCAACATCTGGATTCTGGTCATCTCGCTTGGTGCGGCGATCGTGCTGATGATCGGCTACTGGCTGATCCACGCCTCCCACTTCGCGTCGATCAACCATCCGCAGGGGCGTGACCTGAACCATCAGGACATCAGCACCTTCAACACCCCGGCCGGCTCCGCCCGGCCGGCGCCTCCGGGCGAGCCTTCGACCTCCGGCAACAGCCAGTAGTCTCTCGACCCGCCTGCGGTCGCTTGATCATATAAGGACAGCTTTATATGGTGCCGGGCCCTCGCCTTACGCGAGGATGACCGCGGAGAGTGCGTCCTTGATCCGACCGTCCTATATCTTCACCAGCGAAAGCGTGTCCGAGGGCCATCCCGACAAGGTGGCCGACCGGGTGTCCGACACGGTCGTGGACGCCTTCCTGACCGCCGACCCTTACGCCCGTGTGGCCTGCGAAACGCTGGTGACCACCAACCGCATCGTGCTCGCTGGCGAAGTCCGCGGTCCGGACGGTGTGGTGGAAAGTCTGGAGGAGAAGGTCCGCGCCGCCATCAAGGACATCGGCTACGAGCAGGAGGGCTTCCACTGGAAGCACGCAGACTTCGCCTGCCACCTGCACGCCCAGTCCGCCGACATCGCCATGGGCGTGGACGCCTCGGGCAACAAGGACGAGGGCGCGGGCGACCAGGGCATCATGTTCGGCTACGCCACCAACGAGACGCCGGAGCTGATGCCGGCGACGTTGCAATACTCCCACAACATCCTCAAGCGCTTGGCCGAGGTGCGCCACAGCGGCGAGGAGAGCGGACTGGAGCCCGACGCCAAGAGCCAGGTCACCCTGCTCTACGAGAATGGCCGGCCGGTGCGCGCCACCTCCATCGTGCTGTCCACCCAGCACAAGGAGGGGCTGAGTCCCGCAGACGTCCACGCGATCGTGGAGCCCTACATCCGCGGCGTGCTGCCCGACGGCTTCATCACCGAGGCGACTGAGTGGCACGTGAACCCCACCGGCAACTTCGTCATCGGCGGACCGGATGGCGACGCTGGCGTCACCGGGCGCAAGATCATCGTGGACACCTACGGCGGCGCCTCGCCCCATGGCGGCGGCGCCTTCTCCGGCAAGGACCCGACCAAGGTGGACCGCTCGGCCGCCTACATCTGCCGCTACCTGGCCAAGAACGTCGTCGCCGCGGGTTTGGCGGACAAGTGCACCATCCAGATCAGCTATGCGATCGGCGTGGCCAAGCCGCTCAGCTTCTACGTCGACCTGCACGACACCGGTCACGTCGATCCCGCCAGACTGGAGGCGATCCTGCCCGAGCTGATCGGCGGCGCCACGCCGCGCGCGATCCGCGAGCACCTCAAGCTCAACCGGCCCATCTATGCCCGTACGAGCGCCTACGGACACTTCGGCCGCCAGCCGGATGCGGACGGCGGCTTCTCCTGGGAGAAGACCGATCTGGTGGACCAGCTGAAGGGGTTGGGCTGATCTTTCTCTCTCCCCTCGGGAGAGGCCCACAGTCATGTCCCAGCAACCGCACGGTCCGCTGCGCAGCTACGGCCGCCTGAAAGCGCGACCCATCAAGGCGCGACAGGCGGGGCTGCTCGACACCTTGTTGCCGACGCTCCAGCTCGACGTCTCCGCACCCGTCGAGCTCCGTCGCCTCATGCCCGAAGCGCGTGAGGTCTGGCTGGAGGTCGGCTTCGGCGGCGGCGAGCACCTGGCTGCACAGGCGGCGCGCCATCCCGATGTGCTGCTGCTCGGCGCCGAGCCGTTCCTGAACGGGGCGGCGAGCGCGCTGCGCCACATCCATGAACAACGACTGGCCAACGTGCGCCTGCACGTCGGCGACGCGCGCGACCTGCTCGCCGTCCTGCCCGCCGCAAGCCTGCAACGCGTCTTCATCCTGTTTCCCGATCCCTGGCCCAAGGCGCGCCACCACAAGCGCCGGCTGATCCAGGCGGACGCCGCGGCGGCCTTGGCGCGCGTGCTGGCCCCAGGCGGGCGGCTACGCTTCGCCACCGACTGGGCCGACTACGCCGACCAGGCGCTGGAGCGGCTGAGGGCGCAGCCGCGGCTGCGCTGGGCCGCGCCGCGCGCCGCCCGCGGGCGCCGACCCCCCCCCCCCCCCGGCGCCCCCCGC
>CAXTUT010000036.1:0-14390 GCA_964247465.1 uncultured Caulobacteraceae bacterium
ACCACGTCCGCCGCGCGCTGGGCCACGGCCGCTTCCTGGGCGAAGGCGCAGGCGTCGACGTAGGCGCGGGTGGTCTCGCCGGCGACGCTCACGCGGGTGTAGTCCAGGGCCGCCGCCTGGACCTGGGCGTCGGCGCGGGCGGCCTGGATGGTGCGGGTGATGCGGCCGAAAAAATCCAGCTCGTAGGAGACGTCCAGGCCGTAGGAGTAGTACGTCTCGGCCGCTGGCGCGCCCGCCACGGTGCTGCCCGCCGAGGTCCCGCCGCTGCGGATCGCGTTGGCGAACAGGCTGTCGCCGCTCACCCCGTACTGGGCGCTTGCCGTGAGGTTGGTCGACGGATAGCGCGCCGACCGCGCCAGCGAGAGCGCCGCTCGCGCCTGGACCAGGTTGGAGGCCGCCTGCAGCAAGGTGTTGTTGTGCTGAAGCGCGTCCTGGACCAGATCGTTCAGGGCGGGCGTGTCGTACAGTCGCCACCAGTCCGGCGGCAGGGGCGCGTCGGTGGAGGTGTCGGGCGCGCTCGCGGCGAAGCGGCCGCCGCCCGGCGCGTCGGGCGCAGGCGTGGCGGGCTTCACATAGTCGGGGCCCACGGCGCAGCCGCAGAGCGCCGCCGTCCCGGCCAGCAGCAGGGCGGCGAAACGGATCGCACGGCGGGGCCTCATACCTCCACCCCGCTCGGCATGCCGCCGGTGGTCGGAGACTCCGGCCGGGGCCGGGGCGGCTTGGGCAGGCGGTCGCCGAGCGCGCGCATGACGGTGTAGAACACCGGCGTGAACAGCAGGCCGAACACGGTCACCCCGATCATGCCGAAGAACACCGCGATCCCCAGCGCCTGACGCAGCTCCGCGCCCGCGCCGGACGCGAAGGCCAGCGGCACCACGCCCAGGATGAAGGCGAACGACGTCATCAGGATCGGGCGCAGGCGCGTGCGCGCCGCCTCCACCGCCGCCTGGGCGCGGCCGTGGCCATGCTCGATCTCGCCCTGGCGCGCGAACTCCACGATCAGGATGGCGTTCTTGGCCGCCAGCCCGATCAGCACGATGAAGCCGATCTGGGTCAAGATGTTGTTGTCCAGCCCCATCACGTTGACGCCAGAGATCGCCGCCAGCAGACACATCGGCACGATCAGGATCACCGCCAGCGGCATGGTCACGCTCTCGTACAGCGCCGCCAGCAGCAGGAAGACCAGCACCACGGCCAGCACGAACACGAGGCTCGCGGTGTTGCCGGCCGAGACCTGCTGGTAGGCCAGCTCGGTCCAGTCGAAGTCGTAGCCCGTGGGCAGCACGCGATGGGCGATCTTGGCCATGGCCGCGATGGTCTGGCCGGTGGAGTGGCCGGGCGGGGTGGAGGCCTGTATCTCTGCGGAGGGATAGAGCTGGTAGCGCAGCACCCGGTAGGGGCCGGACGTGCGCTGGACGTTGATGACCGCGCCCAGCGGCATCATCGCGCCGCTGGCCGTGCGGGTCTGCAGCTGCTGGATTTCCGAGACGTCCTGGCGATAGCCGTCGTCGGCCTGGGCGAACACCTCGTAGGTATGGTTGAGATAGTTGAAGTCGTTGACGTATGTGGAACCGATATAGGTCTGCAGCGTGTCGAAGACCGCGCTGTCGTTGACCCCGAGGTATTCCGCCTTCTCGCGGTCGATCTGGGCGTCCAGGCGCGGCGTCCTGGTGTTGAAGGTGGTGTAGGCGCCGGTGACGTTGGGGTCCTTGTTGGCCTCCTCGATCACCTTTTGTGTCAGCTGCTCGAGCTGGTGGTAGTCCGCCTTGCCGGAGCGATCCTCCACGATCATCTTCACCCCGCCCTGGGTGCCGATGCCGCGCACCGGCGGCGGGGGCAGGATTTTCGTCGTGGCGCTCGGGATGGCCAAGAGCTGCTGCTGGGCCGAGGCGATCATCGACTTCAGCGTGACGTGAGCCTTCTTGCGGTTCTCGAAGCTGTCCTCGATCAGATAGGCCTGGCCCGCGGCCGCGTCGGTGGTCTGGGTCGAGCCGTCGACGCCGGCGTAGGAGGAGGCCGCGATCATGCCCTTCACGCCCAGAACCTTGGGAATGGTGCGGCGGATCAGGGCGTCGGTGCGGGCCAGCGACGATCCCTGGGGCAGGTTCGCCGCCATGATGACGTTGCCCTGGTCCTGGTTGGGGATGAAGCCCACGGGCGTGACGCTGAGCCGCCAGACCGTCAGCGCGATCAGCCCCGCGTAGAGCACCAGCATCAGAACGGTCAGGCGCAATAGCCGCTTTGTCAGGTTGGCGTAGCCGCGGCTCAGCCGCTCGAAGTTGCGGTTGAACCCCCGCGCGAACGCCGAGAAGGGCCGCATCCAGGCCGGGCCGCGTTTGGCCTTGTGTCGCGGCTTCATCAGCAGCGCGGCCATGGCGGGCGACAGCGTCAGCGAGACGATCAGCGAGAACACCGTGGCGGTCGCGATGGTCAGGGCGAACTGGCGGTAGAACTGGCCGGAGATGCCGCTGATGAAGGCCGCCGGCACGAACACCGCCGAAAGCACCAGCGCGATGGCGATCAGCGCGCCGCCTACCTCGTCCATGGTGGCGTGGGCGGCCTCCGCCGGATCCATGCCCTCCTCCAGGTGGCGCTCAACGTTCTCCACCACCACGATGGCGTCGTCCACGACGATGCCGATGGCCAGCACCAGGCCGAACAGCGACAGGTTGTTCAGCGAGAAGCCCGCCGCCAGCATGACCGCAAAGGTGCCGATCAGGCTGACGGGAATGGCCAGGATCGGGATGATCGCCGCGCGCCAGCTCTGCAGGAAGACGATCACCACGACGACGACCAGGAGCAGCGCCTCGAACAGGGTGCGCTGCACCTCGGTGATGGAGTCCTTGATGTACTGCGTGGGATTGTAGATGATCTTGTAGTCCAGGCCCGGCGGGAAGGCCTTCTTCAGGACCGACATCTCCTTGATCACGCCGTCGGCGGCCTGAAGCGCGTTGGTGCCGGGCTGCTGCAGCACGCCCATGGCCACCGCCGGGTTGATGTCGGGATCGTCGGCGTGTTGGCCCTGCAGGCCCAGGTAGGCGTTGGTGGTGTAGTCCGCCGCGCCCAGCTCCACCCGCCCGATGTCGCTGACGCGGGTGACGCGGCCCAGGTCGTCGCGCTTCAGCACGATGTCGGCGAACTCCTCCGGCTTGATCAGCCGCCCCTTCGCCTCGACCTGCAGCTGGTAGGCGGACGGCACGTTTCCGAAGGGCGGCGCGCCGATGTTGCCGGCGGCGATCTGGATGTTGTGGCTGCGCAGCTGGGTCAGGATGTCGTCGGTGGTCAGGTTGCGCTCGGCCGCCTTGTCGGGATCGATCCACACCCGGATGGAATAGTCGCGCGCCGCGCGCGTGGTGATGTCGCCCACGCCCTCGATGCGCAGCAGCGGCTGGGTGATCTGCAGGGTGACGTAGTTGGCGACGTACTGCTGGTCGAGCGACTTGTCCGGCGAGTACATGTGCACCGCCAGCAGGATGTCCGGCGAGGACTTCCGCACGGTGATGCCGGTCTGCTGCACCTGCTGGGGCAGGCGCGGCGTGGCGGTGGTCACCCGGTTCTGCACCAGCTCCTGCGCCTTATCCAGGTCGGTGCCGAGCTTGAAGGTCACGGTGATCTGCAGGTGGCCGTCGCCGGTGGAGTAGGAGGACATGTAGATCATGTCCTCCACCCCGTTGATCTGCTCCTCGATGGGATCGGCCACCGTCTCGGCGATCGTCTCCGCCGAGGCTCCCGGGTAGGTCAGGGTCACGTTGACGGTAGGCGGCACGATGTCGGGGTACTGGGCGGCGGGCAGGTTCGGATAGGCGATCGCGCCCAGCAGCGTGATGAGGATGGCGATCACCGCGGCGAACACCGGCCGGTCGATCATGAAGTGCGAGAAGCGCATAGCGCCGATACCGCCTTACTGGACCTGGCCCGCGAGGGACCCGGCCGCCGGCGGTGGGGTGAGATCGGCGGGCGTCGGGGAGGCGCCGGGGTTGGGCGCGGCGATCCGGCCGGCCTTCGTGCGCACCTTGACGCCCACCTTGGCGCGCTGCAGCCCGTCGATGACCAGCTCGTCGTCCGGCTTCAGGCCCGAGGTGACCACGCGCAGCCCGTCGACAAGGGGGCCTTCGGTGATCTTGCGCTGCTGCACCATGCCGTTGGAGGCGACCACGTCGACCACGATGTCGCTCTGCTGGGTGGTGGTGGCGTCGTCGGGGATCAGCAGCGCCTGGTAGGCGCCGGAGCCCAGCAGCCGCAGGTGGCCGAACAGGCCGGGCGAAAGGACGTAGTTAGGATTGTCCACCACGGCGCGGGCGCGGATGGTGCCGGAGTTGGCGTCCAGCACATTGTCCACGAAGTCCATCCTTCCGTGGATGACGAAGTTCGGCTGGTCCTGCAGCCGGATCTCCACCGGATTGGCGAAGGTCCGCGAGCTCGGGCGCGACCCGGCGACCGCCTGCCGCTGGTACTTCAGATATTGCGACTCCGCGCTGTAGAAGGTGAAGCGGATCGGGTTCAGGTCGGTGATGTTGGTCAAGATGGTGCTGTCGGCGGTCACCAGGTTGCCCGGCGCCACGCGGCGGTCGGACACGCGACCCGACAGGGACGCGGTCACGTGGGTAAAGCCGAGGTTGAGGGCTGCGGTGGCGACGTTGGCCTTGGCGGCCACGAGGTCCGCGGCGGCGGTCTGCTCGGTCGCCAGCCGCGTCTCATACTCCTGCTCGGCGATGGCCTTGGCGGCGAGCAGCCGCTCCGCCCGCGCCAGCTCGATCTTGGCGTTGGAGAGCGCGGCGGCGGCATGCACCTCCTGGCCCTTGGCCTGGTCAAGCGCCGCCTGGTAGGGCCGCGGGTCGATGATGAACAGCACCTGCCCGCGGCGCACTGTCTGGCCGTCGACGAAGCCGATCGACTGAAGATACCCACTGACGCGCGGGCGCACGTCCACTGAGTTGATGGCCTCGAAACGGCCGATGAAGTCGTCCCAGTTGACGATCTTCTTCTGCAGCGGCTTGGCCGTCACCACGACCGGCGGTGGAGGTGGAGGCGCCTTCTTGGCCGCACAGGCCGCGAGTGCGGCGCTGAAGGCGACCAGGAGCGTGGCTGCACGCATTCATTAAATCTCCGCCCGCCCGGACGGGCACCTAGGCCAGCGGCCGGCGCCGCGCAATCCCAAGAGATGTTGCAGCCGCGAAAAGAAGCTCCGGCGGCCTTTGGGATCATGCCCGTAGGCAAGCTTAGGAGAAAAGCCTACGGAGAGCCATGCTCCCGAAAGGCGCAGCCTTATAGGCGGGAACGCCCTTGCTCCACGCGATCAGGTCGGCCACGCAAAGCTCCCACGTCGCGCTGGAAACGGCGCTGGCGCTGCTCGCGCCGCCCATCCCGCGGATGCGCTTCGTGCACGCCCTGTCCGGTTTCCACGCCTTCCACCGCGTGTGGGAGCCGAGGATGGAAGCCCTGATCGACGATCCCGCCCTGCTCGTTTCGCGCCGCAAGCTCGCCCTGCTGGAGCGCGACCTGACCGCGCTCGGCGTGGACCCGGATCGCTGGGGCGCCGCGGAAGGCCCGCACGCAGGTTTCGACCTCGAATACCTGGACAGCGTGTCGGCCGCCTGGGGCTCGCTCTACGTGCTGGAGGGCTCCTCCCTGGGCGGGCAGGTGATCTCGAAAGCCCTGCGCGGCGTGGGCTGGCTGCCCCACGGCGGCCTGGCCTACTTCAATCCCTACGGCCGCTCGACCGCCGTCATGTGGAGGACCTTCTGCGAGGCGATCGAGCGCTGCTCGGCGGACCTGGACGCGGACGCCGCCATCGACGGAGCGCGGTCGACCTTCGCCGCGCTCGAGCTTGGGCTGACGCCCTTGAGGGCCGCGGCTTGAGCGAGGCGCCCGTCGCGGCGCCGCATGGCGACCTTTCGGCCTGCGACCGCGAGCCTATCCAGTTCTGCGGCGCCATCCAGCCTCACGGCGCGCTGCTGTCGCTGGACGACACGCTTCGCATCGTGCGGGCCAGCGCCAACGCCTTCGAATGGCTGGGGCTCACCACCGATCCTTCGGGCGCCCCGGAGCTGCGCGACGCGCTCCCGCCGGGGTGGGCCGAATTGCCGGGGCTGATGCGGGCCTGGCTGGACGGGGGCGAGCGGGTCTTGCTGTCGTCGGGCCCCGGGCCGGGCGGACTGCGCGAAACGGTGCTGGCGCAGCGCACCCGCGACGGCGGCGCTCTGCTGGAGTTCGAGGCCGGCAACCTGGACTTTCACGCCGCCGGCCGGCTGCAGTCGCGGGTGCAGGCCAACCTGGAGCAGCTCGGCCAGGCGGTGGAGCTCACCACCCTGTGCGCCCTGGCCGCCGCCCAGGTGCGCGCCCTGACCGGCTTCAACCGCACGATGATCTATCGCTTCACCGAGGCCTGGGACGGGACGGTGGTGGCGGAGGACGGCGACGGGACGCTGCCGTCCTATCTGGGGCTGCGGTTTCCGGCCTCCGACATCCCCGCCCAGGCGCGCGAACTCTATCGGCTGAACCGGGTGCGCATCATCCCGGATGCGGCCTACGTCGCCTCTCCCATCGTCGCGGCGGACGGCGCCGGCGACGCGGCGAGCTTCGATCTCAGCGCCTCGGTGCTGCGCAGCGTCTCGCCCGTGCACGTGGAATACATGCGCAACATGGGCACCGCAGCGTCCATGTCGGTCTCCATCATCGTGGAGGGGCGGTTGTGGGGGCTGGTCTCCTGCCATCACGCCGCCCCGCGACTGGTCACCTTGCAGGTGCGCAACGCCTGCGATTTCCTGGCCCAGGTGCTGGCGCTGCAGGTCAGCGCCATGGAGCGCACGTCGGAGGCGGCCCGGCGCGTACAGCTCGCCGACATCCAGGCCGAGCTTCTCGCCCGCATGGCCCGCGAGCGCCAGTTCGCCAGCGGCCTGGCCCTGAAGCCTTCCGCCTGGCTGGCCGTGGCCGCCGCCGGCGGCGCGGCCGCGGTGGTGGAGGGCGACATCACCACCGTGGGCCTGACGCCGGAGCGCAGCCAGATCCAGGCGCTGACCGACTGGCTGAACCGCTCGCAGGCGCAGGAGGTCTTCTCCACCTCCGCGCTCGGCGACGCCTTTCCGCCAGCGCGGGCCTATGCGGAGGTCGCCAGCGGCGTGCTCGCCGTGCGCACCTCCCAGCTCCATCCCAGCTACATCCTGTGGTTCCGCCCGGAGGTGGTGCAGGAGGTGACCTGGGGCGGCGACCCCAACAAGTCTGTGGCGCCGGCCTCCGGCCGCATCGAGCCGCGCAAGTCCTTCGCGCAGTGGAAGGAGAAGGTGCGCGGCCGGGCTCAGCCCTGGGAGACCGCGGTGCTGGAGACCGCGCGCGCCTTCCGCCACGCCGTCCTGAACGTCGTGCTGCGCCAGGCCGAGGAACGGGCGGAGCTGGCCGGCGAGCTGCAGCGGTCCAACCGCGAGCTGGAGGCCTTCTCCTACTCGGTCAGCCACGACCTGCGCGCCCCGTTCCGTCACATCGTCGGCTACGCCGAGCTGTTGCAGGAGCGCGAGGCCACGCTGGACGAGACCTCCCGCCGGTACATCGTTTCGATCCGCGAAAGCGCCATCTCCGCGGCGCGGCTGGTGGACGACCTGCTGCAGTTCTCCAAGGTCGGGCGCGCGACGCTGTCCACCAGCCGGGTGGACATGAACAAGCTGGTCGCCGAGGCCCGCCGCTCGCTGGAACCGGACTTCGAGGGCCGCCAGATCGAATGGGTGATCCAGCCCCTGCCCGCGGCGTTCGGCGACGCCACCATGCTGCGCCAGACCCTGGTCAACCTGATCTCCAACGCGGCCAAATACACCCGGCCGCGGGCGCTCGCGCGCATCAGCCTCTCCGCCGAGCAGGGGGACAGCGAGACCGTCTACACCATCAAGGACAACGGCGTGGGTTTCGACATGGCCTACGCCGGCAAGCTGTTCGGTGTGTTCCAGCGCCTGCATCGCGCCGAGGAGTTCGAGGGCACCGGCATCGGCCTGGCGATCGCCCAGCGCGCGGTGGAGCGGCACGGCGGCCGCATCTGGGCCGATGGCGCTGTCGAGCGGGGTGCGACGTTCCACTTCGCGCTGCCCAAGCTGAAGAGCAAGGACTGACATGGCCGACCTTCGCCCCATCCTGCTCGTCGAGGACAGTCCGCAGGACGTGGAGCTGACCCTGGCCGCGCTCGCCAAGTGCCAGCTCGCCAACGAGGTGGTGGTCGCACGCGACGGCGCGGAGGGCCTGGACTTCCTGCATCGCCGCGGTGGCTTCGCCGAGCGGGCCGCGGGCGATCCCGCCGTGGTGCTGCTGGATCTCAAGCTGCCCAAGCTCGACGGGCTGGAGGTGCTGGAGCAGGTCAAGAAGGACGCCATGCTGCGCCACATCCCCGTGGTGATGCTCACCTCCTCCAAGGAGGAGCGCGACCTGGTGCGCAGCTACGAGCTCGGCGTGAACGCCTTCGTGGTCAAGCCGGTGGAGTTCAAGGCCTTCTTCGAGGCCATCCAGGACCTGGGCGTATTCTGGGCCGTACTGAACGAACCGCCGCCGGGCTTTGCGAGTGGGAGGCGGCCATGATCGGCGCCGCGCCGGCGCGGCAGGTGCGCATCCTGGTGCTGGAGGACAGCGACCTGGACGCGGCCCTGATCGAGCGCGAACTCGCCCGCTCGGAGCTCGACATCACCTACCAGCGTGTCGTCACGCGCGCGCCCTACGCGCAAGCGCTGGAGCAGGGCGGCTTCGACCTGATCCTGTCGGACTTCTCGCTGCCGGACTTCAACGGCGTGGAGGCGCTGGACCTGGCGCGCCGGCTCGCGCCCGAAGCCCCTTTCATCTTCGTCTCGGGCGTGGTGGGCGAGGAGTTCGCCATCGAGTCGCTGAAGGAAGGCGCCACCGACTACGTGCTCAAACAGCGGCTCGAGCGGCTGCCCTCGGCGGTGAAGCGCGCCCTGAACGAGGCGCATGAGCGCCGCGAGCGCCGTCGCGCGGAGGAGCGCATGGCCCTGCTGGTGGCCGAGCTCAGCCACCGGGTGAAGAACACCCTGGCCACCGTCACCGCCATCTCGCGCCTGACGCTGCGCCAGAGCGCAAGCCTCGAAGCCTTCGACACCGCCTTCAGCCGCCGCCTGCAGGCCCTGTCCCAGGCCCACAGCTTGATCTTCCAGACCAACTGGGGCCAGACCGAACTGCGTGCGGTGGTGGAGCAGGTGCTCACCCCCTACCGCCGCGCCGGCGACGGCATCCACATCGAGGGCCAGGACCTGAAGCTGACGCCCAAGGCCGCATTGGCGCTGACGCTGATGCTGCACGAACTGGCCACCAACGCCGCCAAGTACGGCGCGCTGAGCGAGACGGCGGGGGCGGTGGAGGTGCGCTGGTGGCTGCAGGGCGCCGAGCAGCCCGCCGTGCGGTTGAGCTGGAGTGAACACGGCGGCCCGCCGGTCACGCCCCCGTCGCGCAAGGGCTTCGGCCACACGCTGATCGAGCGCAGCATCCGCTACGAGCTGGACGGATCGGCCAAGCTGAGCTTCCCCGCCGGCGGCATGCAGGCGGAGATCAGCTTCCCGATGGCGGCGGCCTAGGGGCTAGACCTGAGGCGGTCTCAGCCCCGCGACGGTTCGTAGTTCAGGATCGGGGCCAGCCAGCGCTCGGCGGTCTTGAGCTCCCAGCCCTTGCGACGGGCGTAGTCGGCGGTCTGGTCCGCATCGATCTTGCCGACGCCAAAGTAGTGCGCCTGCGGATGGGCGAAGTAGAGCCCGGAGACCGACGCCGGCGGGGCCATGGCGAAGCTCTCGGTCAGCGACATGCCCGTGGCGCGCTCGGCGTCGAGCAGGCGGAACAGGGTCGCCTTCTCGGTATGGTCGGGCTGGGCGGGATAGCCAGGCGCCGGGCGGATGCCCTGGTAGGTCTCCGACAGCAGGGCGTCCAAACCGAGCGTCTCATTTGCCGCGTAGCCCCAGAGCTCGCGCCGGACGCGGGCGTGCAGCACCTCCGCGAACGCCTCGGCCAAGCGGTCGGCGAGCGAGGTGGCCAGGATGGCGGAGTAGTCGTCGCCCGCCTGCTTGTAGTGCAGCGAAAGGGCGCCCTCGCCATGGCCCGCGGTGACGGCGAACGCCCCCATGTAGTCGGGCGGCCCGCCCACGGGCGCGACAAAGTCCGCGAGCGCCAGATTGGGCTTGCCGCCCTCCTTCAGCATCTGCTGGCGCAAGGTGTGCAGCCGAGCCAGCTCGTGTGAGCGGCTATCGTCTGTATACAGAATGACGTCGTCGCCGTCGGCGTTGGCGGGCCAGAAGCCCACCACGCCGGAGGCCTGGAACAGGCCTTCCTGCACGATGCGGGCGAGCATCGGCTGGGCGTCGGCGAACAGGCTCGTCGCCGCCTCGCCCACCACGTCGTCCTCCAGGATGGCCGGATAGCGGCCGACCAGCTCCCAGCTGGCGAAGAACGGCGTCCAGTCGATCGCGGCCGCCAGGGTGGCCAGGTCGTAGTCGTTGAAGGCGCGCGGGCCGAGGAAAGTCGGCGGCGGCGGGGTCCGGCCGACGTCGAGCTTGAAGCGGTTGGCGCGGGCCTGCTCCAGGGTGGCGCGGGCCTTCTGCTCGCGCCCGCGGGCGAACTGCTCGCGGATCTTGACGTACTCGTCGCGTACGGCGGCGCGGTGGCGCCGGCCCTCCCCCGGCGAAAGCAGGCCCGAAACCACGCCCACCGCGCGGCTGGCGTCGGGCACATAGATGGTGGAGCCGGAGAAGGCGGGTTCGATCTTCACCGCCGTATGGGTGCGGCTGGTGGTGGCGCCGCCGATCAGCAGCGGCTTGTCGCCCATGCCGCGCCGCTCCATCTCGCCGGCCACGAACACCATCTCGTCGAGCGATGGCGTAATCAGGCCGGACAGCCCGACGATGTCGACGTTCTCCTTCATCGCGGTATCCAGAATTCGGTCGGCCGGGACCATCACGCCCAGGTCGATGATCTCGTAGTTGTTGCACTGGAGCACGACGCCCACGATCGACTTGCCGATGTCGTGCACGTCGCCCTTGACGGTGGCCAGCAGCACCTTGCCGGCGTAGGTGCGCGGGCCGCCGCCGGCTTCCGCCTCCATGAAGGGCATCAGGTGGGCCACCGCCTGCTTCATCACCCGGGCGGACTTGACCACCTGCGGCAGGAACATCTTGCCCGCGCCGAACAGGTCGCCGACCACGTTCATCCCGTCCATCAGGGGGCCTTCGATGACGTGCAGCGGGCGGGTGAAGGTCAGCCGGGCCTCCTCCGTATCGGCGACAACAAACTCCGAGACCCCATGGACTAGGGCGTGCTCCAGCCTCTTGGCGACGGGCTGCTCACGCCAGCGCAGGTCCACCACCCGCTCGGCGCCCTTGTCGCCCTTGTACTTGGGCGCCAGGTCGACGAGCCGCTCGGTCGCGTCGGGACGGCGGTTCTGGATGACGTCCTCGACCGCCTCGCGCAGCTCCGCATCGATCTGGTCGTAGACGGGCAGGTCGCCGGCGTTGACGATGCCCATGTCCATGCCGGCGGCGATGGCGTGGTAGAGGAACACCGAGTGCATGGCCCGGCGCACCGGCTCATTGCCCCGGAAGCTGAACGAAACGTTGGAGACGCCCCCGGAAATGTGGGCGTGCGGCAAGGTCGTCCGTATACGGCGCGTCCCTTCGATGAAGTCGAGCGCATAGCTGTTGTGCTCCTCGATCCCGGTCGCCACCGCGAAGATGTTGGGATCGAAGATGATGTCCTCGGGCGGGAAGCCGACGTGGTCGACCAGGATGCGATAAGCGCGGGTGCAGATCTCCACCTTGCGATCGGCGGTGTCGGCCTGGCCCGCCTCGTCGAAGGCCATGACCACCACGGCGGCGCCATAGCGCAGGCACGCCTTGGCCTGGGTGATGAACTTCGCCTCGCCTTCCTTGAGCGAGATGGAGTTGACGATGCAGCGGCCCTGCACGCACTTCAGCCCGGCCTCGATCACCTCCCACTTGGAGCTGTCGACCATGATCGGCACGCGCGCGATGTCGGGCTCGCCGGCGATCAGGTTGAGGAAGGTGGTCATGGCGGCGGCCGAATCGAGCAGGCCCTCGTCCATGTTGACGTCGAGCACCTGGGCGCCGGCCTCCACCTGCTGCAGCGCCACCGCGAGCGCGGCGGGGTAGTCGCCGGCGGCCACCAGCTTCCTGAACCTGGCGGAGCCGGTGACGTTGGTGCGCTCGCCGATGTTGACGAAGATTGGAACGGTCATGACGCTTGGCTTTGGTCCGGTTCGCGGCCGGCGAGCTGGAGGCGGCGCGAGATCACCGCCTGGGGCGCCCCCGCCGTCTGCAGCGCGCGCCAGTCGCTGGCGCTGGTGAGAAGCCGTTTGTGCATGACCGCCAGCAACAGACGCAGGTTGGCCATACCGGCGCCGCGGATCGCCTGCAGCATCGCCGAGGGCGCACGGCCGAGCGTCGTCTCGATGACGGCGAGGCCCGCGGGGTCCGCGGCGGGCTCGAGCTCAGAACGCGCCATGACCTGGAAGAAGGCGCGGCCGAGGGTGGCCGACGCCGCATCGCTCACCGCAGGCTTGTTCAGCCGCGTGCGGAAGGTGCGCAGCGCTTCCACCTCCACCTGAGAGAGGACGAGCTTGCGGTCTAGGCGGCCAGTCGTCATGCCAAGTCCAGCAGCTCGGCGGCGCGTCTGCTTACGCCGTTGGTGGCGAAGGGGTTGACGATCTCCAGGCCCAACAGGGTCGAGCCGTTTTGCATGTCTTCGGACAGCATAACGGTGCAGCCCGTCTCCGCGGCCGACGCAAGCATCAATGCATCCCAATAGCTCAGGCGGCCCGCAGCCATCTCGTTTAGGGCTGCGCAAGCTGCTGACCAACTTGCCGGAAATGTTTCAAAGCCTTCAAATAGCTCTAAAGCGTACCGCGCCGTGGCTGCCTGCTCGGTCTTCAGCTTTCGCAATGCGACGTTCTGAAATTCGCCAACGACCTGCAATGCTAACGGACCGCGCATCTTCCTAAGATTAATGACAACGCGCCTAGCTATAGCTTGCTTCCGTATATCAGACGGATCAACGCTATAGACAAAGACGTTTGTATCCGCGGTTATCACCGTTCGTGCATCTCATCCCGGGTCATCTTCACGCCATCGGAGGGCTGGGCGAACGTGCTAAGTTCGAAGAAGCGTAAGAGGGCCGCCTCACGCTCGGCCTCCGTCTCCGCACCAGCCGGATAGATGACGCCCGTGCCGAAGAAGGGTGGCCGCGCTGAGATGTCGGGCAGGGCGTGCGGGTCGACGGCTTCGGGCTTGTGGGGCTTGTTCATGGCAGGGGCGCTCCTAGCCGCAGTCTAGCACCGATCATGGCCCGCCTCACGCCACCAGCTCGAACGGCTCCAGCCCCGACAGGCGCATGGCGACGGGCCGCTTCGCCGGCGTGCGCGGCGGCTTGCCCGCCACCGCCTCTGCGATGTGTCTGATATGGTCTGGCGTGGTGCCGCAACAGCCGCCCAGGATGTTGACGAGACCGCTTCCCGCCCACTCCTCCAGCTGGCAGGCGGTCTCGTGCGGCTGCTCGTCGTATTCGCCGAAGGCGTTAGGAAGGCCGGCGTTGGGGTAGGCGGAGACCAGGCAGTCGGCGATGCGCGACAGCTCCGCCACGTGCGGGCGCATCAGCTCGGCGCCGAGCGCGCAGTTCAGCCCCACCGCGAAGGGCCGCGCGTGGCGGACGGAGTTCCAGAACGCCTCCACGGTCTGGCCGGACAGGGTGCGGCCCGAGCGGTCGGTGATGGTGCCCGAGACCCAGATGGGCAGGGGCTCCAACCCGTCGTCCTCCAGGTCGAGCACCGCCTTGATCGCCGCCTTGCAGTTCAGCGTGTCGAACACCGTCTCCAGCAGGAAGAGGTCGACGCCATGGGCGTGCAGCGCCAGGGCCTGCTCGCGGTAGGCGTGGTAGACTTCGTCGAAGGTGACCGCGCGCTTGGCCGGATCGTTGACGTCGGGGGAGATGGACAGGGTGCGGTTCAGCGGCCCGATGGAGCCGGCGACGTAGCGGGGGCGGTCCGGCGTCTTCGCGCTCCAGCGGTCGGCGGCGGTGCGCGCCAGGGTGGCGGCGGCGGCGTTGAGGTCGGTCACCGCCGCCTCCAGGGCGTAGTCGGCCTGGCTGATGGATGTGGCGTTGAAGGTGTTGGTGGCCACGATGTCGGCGCCGGCTTCCAGGTAGGCGTCGTGCAGGTCGGCCACCGCGTCCGGCCGGGTCAGGCACAGCAGGTCGTTGTCGCCCTGCAGCGGGCTCGGGTGCGCCTCGAAGCGCTGGCCGCGAAAATCCGCCTCCTGCAGCTTCAGCCGCTGGAACATGGAGCCGGCCGCGCCGTCCAGGATCAGGATGCGCTGGCGGGCGGCAGCCTTCAGCCCCGCGATGCGGTCCTGGCG